>ONEP01000184.1 GCA_900316875.1 Candidatus Ruminimicrobium bovinum | reverse complement strand
TAAAAATAGGAGAGCTTGTTTATGAAAAGTTTAAAAGGAACAAAAACGGAAAAAAATTTATTACAGTCGTTTGCAGGTGAATCACAGGCAAGAAACAGATATACATTTTTTGCATCAGCCGCAAAAAAAGAAGGTTATGAACAAATTTGTGCAATCTTTACAGAAACCGCCGACAATGAAAAAGAGCATGCAAAAAGATTTTTTAAATTTCTTCAAGGCGGAGAAGTTGAAATTACCGCAAGTTTTCCTGCAGGTAAAATAGGAACAACCGTTGAAAATTTACAAGCTGCTGCCGACGGCGAAAAAGAAGAATGGTCAAAGGCATATCCCGAATTTGCAAAAATTGCAAAAGAAGAAGGTTTTGACGAAATTGCAGATGTTTTTACAGCAATAGCTGTTGCCGAAAAGGAACATGAAGCAAGATACAGAAAACTTATTGAAAATATAAAATATGAAAAAGTATTCACAAAAGACGGTGTTGTTAAATGGAGATGCAGAAATTGCGGGTATGTTTATGAATCTAAAGAAGCTTTGGATTTGTGCCCGGCATGCAATCATCCGAAATCTTTTCAGGAAGTAGCTGCGGATAATTATTAATTTTTATAAACTTTTAAGGAGTAGGAAATGGCAATCAGAGTAAGGTTTGCTCCTTCACCTACGGGAGATTTACACATAGGTGGTGTCAGGACGGCATTGTTCAATTATCTTTTTGCAAAAAAAGAAAAAGGAACTTTTATTTTAAGAATAGAAGATACCGATGAAGCAAGGTCAACGGAAGCTTCAACGGGTATTATAATAAATGCAATGAAGTGGTTAAAACTAAATTGGGACGAAGGTCCGGGAAACGAATTACCCGAATATGCGCCTTACTACCAAATGAAAAGAAAGGAACAGGGAATATATCAAAAATATATTGATATACTTCTTGAAAAAGGTTATGCATATAAATGTTACTGCACACCCGAAGAAGTTGAAAAAATGAGAGAGCAGGCACGGCTTGCAAAACAACCGCCGAAATATAACGGACATTGTGCAAATTTAACAAAACAGCAACAGGAAGAATATGAGAAACAGGGAAGAACCGCAGTAATAAGGTTTAGAATGCCTAAAGAAGGAAAAATAGAATTTGACGATATAGTTCGCGGGCATGTAAGTTTTGAAAATGCTTTGCTTGACGATTTTGTTTTGATGAAAGCCAACGGTGTGCCCACATATAATTTTGCTTGTGTAATAGACGACCATTTAATGCAAATGTCGCACGTTATAAGGGGGGATGACCATATTTCAAATACACCGAGACAAATTCACATATTTAAAGCACTCGGGTGGGAACCGCCGATATTTGCACATTTGTCAATGATACTCGGTTCCGACGGTGCAAGACTTTCAAAAAGGCACGGGCATACTTCCGTTCTTGAATACAGAAAAGAAGGATATCTTCAGGATGCTTTAATAAATTATTTGGCATTACTCGGCTGGTCAACCGAAGACAGCCAGCAATTGTTTTTCGGTAACAGTTTAATAGAAAATTTTTCATTGGACAGGTGTAATTCAAGCCCGGCAACATTTGACCCTTCAAAATTATTATGGATGAACGGTGAATATATAAGAAGTAAATCCGATGAAGAAATTTATAATTTGTTTATAGATTGGATAGAATATACAAACCAACAGGATTTAATAAAGGATTGGGATAAAGATTTACTTAAAAAAGCAATTTCGTTGGAACATGAAAAAGTAAAATTGTTAAAAGATATTCCCGGGCTTGTTGATTTCTTTTTTAAAGAGTTATCTTTTGATGAACAAGCCGTATCAAAAGTTTTATTATCGGAAACTAAAAAAGACAGCTCAAAAATTGTGTTAAACGAATGTTTAAGAAGGTTGCCTAATCAGCAGGATTTTTCACCTGAAGCACTTGAAAAATTTGCAAGGGATTTGGCAACAGAACTCGGTTTCAGTAACGGTAAAGTTTTTCATCCGA
The DNA here is from genome assembly GCA_900316875.1 of Candidatus Ruminimicrobium bovinum. GTDB lineage: Bacteria > Elusimicrobiota > Endomicrobiia > Endomicrobiales > Endomicrobiaceae > Ruminimicrobium > Ruminimicrobium bovinum. Next base: position 3,418 of record ONEP01000184.1, on the reverse strand, counting down.
TAAGGGTTGCAATTTCCGGCAGAACACAAGGTCCGAGTTTGTTTCACATGATGGAAGTTATGGGTAAAGACGAAGTTTTAAAAAGAATACAATTTACGGTAGACAAGTATTTTAATGTATAATTAATATTGGTTATAGGGTGATAGGGTTATGAGGTTATAGGTTGAACAACAAAAAACTAAAAGGTAACTTATAACCCTATAATCCATAAACCTATAACCTAAATTTGCATAGCAAATTTAAGGAGAAAAAATGGATCCGAAAGAACTTAATCAACATTTATTCAGTTTAATTTCAATGTTTGCATCCGCATGCTGGCAACAACTCGGTAAAATTCCAAACCCGGTAGATAATAAAATAACAAAGGATTTAAAATCCGCTCAGGTAACAATAGAAATGTTAACGATGTTAAAAGAAAAAACTAAAGGTAATTTAACCAAAACGGAAGAAAAACTTTTAGATGATACAATTTCCAATTTGCAAATGAATTATGCCGACGAAGTCGCAAAAGGTGACAGCCCTAAAACAGAAGAAAAACCGCAAACCGAAGAAAAAAAGTAATTTGTCGTTTTAAATTTGACTTTTTACTGAGATTTGTATTATAATACTTGTATATTATTTGCAAATAAAGGGGTTTTTTAAAATGAAAGAATTAACGGAAAAACAAAAAAAGGTTTTGGATTTTATAAAAGCATTTCATGCACAAAATGCGATGATGCCTACGGTTAGAGAAATTGCAACAAATTTTAAACTTTCAATCGGTTCAATACAACAGCATTTAAGGGGATTGTTGGCAAAAGGAGCTTTGATTAAAAGAGGTTCAATTTCAAGAGGAATAGATTTTCCGAAAAGGCAAAATTTCACACAAGTTCCTGTTTTAGGCAGCGTTCATGCCGGAACTTTTTTGGAACAAATTGAAGATGCACAGGATTATGTTTACATAAATACCGATATAACAAGAAACAGAAAATGTTTTGCTTTAAAAGTTAAAGGTGACAGTATGGAACCGTCAGGTATTTTTGAAGGCGATACCATTGTTGTTTCCGATACGGATAGTGTTCAAAACGGAGAAGTTGTCGTTGCTTTGATTGACGGAGAATCTGCAATAAAAATGTTTTTTAAAGAAAATGACAGAATATTTTTAAAATCTTCAAATCCAAAGTATCCTACAATAACGTCGGATAACATAAAAATTGTGGGTAAACTTATATATTTGGTAAGAGAATATAAAAATTGAATATGAATATTTTGTTTTCTTTTTTGATTACATTTGATATTTTATTAGGTTGTTTTGTCGGGTATTTTTTTGATATATGGAAAGGTATTATTGCAGCTGCCGTTCTTATATTCATAAATGCCGTAACATATAGAGTAATACTTAAAATTCAAAAGATTCAAAAAAACTACAAGAAAACAAATTGATTTGTTATTAAAATATGATATTTATAAGAATTCTTTTAATATTGTTTTTTGCTTTTAATATTAACTTATTATATGCCGACTTTCCGATAGGAATATACGGAGTAAATAATCCGGAAGACATTAAAACGGTTAAAGAAGCGGGGTTTGATACAATTCAAACTTATAAATCCGAACCCGAAACACTTAAATTATTGGCTGATGAAGCAGTAAAACAGAATATAAAACTTGTTATACCTTCAAGTAAAATAATTCGTAAAGAATATCAGGAAGAAATAGAAAACTGGCCAGTTCTTGCATGGTATATTTTTGATGAGCCCGACGTTGCGAAATTATCAAGAGAAAAATTGAATACATTAGACGTTAACACAAAAAACATTTTTCCTCGAGTAAAAACGGTTTTTGTTATAGGTCAGGGAAAAACGGAAATTCCTTATTACGATTTAGCCGATATTTTAATGGTTGATTGGTATCCTGTTCCTCATTTACCGTTAGAATCTTTTGGTAATCAAATACGTATTGCGAAAGATTTCTTAAATGAAATGAATTGTTCAAAAAAGGAATTATGGGCAGTAGTTCAAGCTTTTGATTGGAAAGAATTTAAACAATACAGACCCGATAATGACAGAATAGGCAGGTTCCCTACAAAAGAGGAAATACGTTTTATGTCGTATGATGCGGTTTTTAACGGAGCTACAGGGCTGTTTTATTTTATATATACTTCAAAAGGTGTTCCCTTACCGCAGTCAAAGCCGGATAATTGGAAGGATTTAAGTTCCGTTGCTAATGAAATGGCAGCGGTAAGAAATATTTTGCAAGCAAAACTTTCGGATAATCCCATAGAAATAAAAGAACCTTTAAAAGCAAAAACTTTTCTTTATAATAATGAAAAATATACATTTATAATAAATTCTGCAAATCAACCGCAAACAATTCCTAAAAAATTTTTTAAAAAGAAAAATTTTCAAGAAGTTTCATTTAACGGACAAGAACCTTCAACAAAAAAAGGTAAAAATAACTTACAACAATACGGTATAGTTATTTTTAAACAATTGAATTCTTAGCTCTAAACCATAAGCTCTTAATTAGTTTTTACACAGTAAAAATTATTCAACATCAAAATCAAAATAAGTATCAGGATATGGCTCGTTTTTTAAAGTAAAATGCCACCACTCCGAATCAATTGGTTTAAATCCTGCTTTTAACATAGCATCTCTTAAGATCTTTCTGTTTTCCTTTTGTTTCTTTGAGATTTTTTTGTAATCCGGATGGGATTTCTCTCCGAAGAAATCAAAAGTTCCTCCCATATCAACAAAACTACCGTCTTGCTTTATTATTGTTAAATCTATTGTGCTGCCTCTTGAATGTCCTGATTTTGCAGCAACATAATTGCCTGCAAGAAGATCCGATTTTTTTATATCCGGATAAAAAGATTTATTTCCTGGGTCGTTAGGATCATTTATCCAAGTAACAAAATCAGTAACGGCTTTTTGCGGTCTGTATGTATCCCAAACAAGAATTCTATAACCTTGTTTTCTTAAATCCTCGGCTGCAATTACAAGTGCAGCAAGAGCTTCCTTTGTCATATATGCAACGGGTGCTTTATACCCGTTTATTCTATGACCGGTAAAATTATAATCGGAATAGTATCTCATATCATAAACCGCATCATAAATTTTTGAGGATATTTTTTCAAAACCACTTTTGTCGGTTGAAATTTTATCCGCAAAAATAAAAGGTGTAATACACATAAATAAAATAAAACTTATAATAAATTTTTTCATTTTATTACCTCTGTTTTAATGTTATTCTCGCAACATTATATAAAATTTTCATATTTTTGTCATTTTTAAAAATTAAAAATTCATTATTAATTCTACTTCAATCTTTAAATCAGCCAATCTTCAAAATTCTGGAAAAGTTAAAACACATATGCGACATTTAAGAAGTTAAAAAAAGGTGTTGCAATGCAAATAAAAAATATAACATATGGCATGAC
>ONEP01000061.1 GCA_900316875.1 Candidatus Ruminimicrobium bovinum | reverse complement strand
TTCTTCTATTACTTCATTATACTCATCAAAAGGAGTTCCGTTTACTTTATTTATATAAATATGCGGTTGAATACCTAAAATTTTTGCCCTTATATCCTGCTGAAAACCGCTTAAAACAGACAGAGTTATTACCAATGCACAAACACCGAGTGTGGTTCCCCCTATTGCAATAAGGGTTGTTAAAAAAGCAAAAAATCCCTTCTTTCTTGCTTTAATGTAACGGCAGGCAATAAAAAATTCTACTGATTTTAACATTCCGGTTTCATTGCAGGGAAAAATATAACTTCCCTAATTGATTCAACTTCGGTTAATATCATAACAAGACGGTCAATTCCTATACCTAAACCGCCGGTAGGAGGCAAGCCCTGTTCCAAAGCTGTTATAAAATCTTCGTCGTAAGGTTGTGCTTCTTCGTCGCCTTTAACTTTTGCTTCCATTTGTTGTTTAAACCTTATTTTTTGTAAGTAAGGGTCGTTTAACTCGGAATAAGCATTACAAATTTCCATACCGTTTATATAAAGTTCAAACCTTTCGGCAATTTCAGGTTGTTCAAATTTAATTTTTGTAAGCGGAGAATATATTGCCGGATAGTCAATAATAAATGTTGGCTCTTTTAAATTAGGAATTACTTTTTCGTCAAGAATTTGATCTAAAATTTTTTGATCCGTTGCATTTTTAGGCAAATCCAAATTCAAATGTTTAACCATATCAAAAAGTTTACCCGTTTCCAAATGAGGAAGTAAATCAAGCCCGGTATATTCTTTTATCAAGTCAAACATTTTCAATCTTTTAAAATTCAAATTTATTTTTGAACCTATTGCAGCGGCACAATTTTTTATAATTGTTTCGGTTAAATCCATCATATCGTTATAGTCGGCATATGCCTGGTATAATTCCATCATAGTAAATTCAGGGTTATGGTTTCTGTCAATACCTTCGTTTCTGAAATTTCTGCCTATTTCAAAAACCCTTTCCATACCGCCTACAACCAACCTTTTTAAAAACAATTCCGGTGCTATTCTCATAAACAAATCAATGTCTAAAGCATTATGGTGCGTGGTAAAAGGTTTTGCATTTGCTCCGCCGGCAAGAGTTTGCAAAATAGGAGTTTCAACCTCAACAAAATTCATATCCTGCAAAGTTTTTCTTAATGTGGAAATTATTTTAGACCTTTTTATAAAAACTTCCTTTACATCTCGGTTTGCAATTAAATCCAAATATCTTTGTCTGTATCTTGTTTCGGTATCTTTTAAACCGTGCCATTTTTCCGGTAACGGACGAAATGCTTTGCAGATAATTTGAAATTTTTCGGCTTTTAAACTTAATTCACCGGTTCTTGTTCTAAAAGGGGTTCCCTCAATTAAAACGAAATCGGACAAATCCGACATTTCTTTAAAAAGTTTAAAACTGTCATCACCGACTTGGTCTTTACGAACATAAACCTGTATTCTTCCTGTTCCGTCGGCAATATCTATAAACGAAGCTTTTCCCATATCTCTTCTTGACATCATTCTGCCCGCAACCGAAACCTTAATATCGGAAACTTCTTCGTTTTTTAATTGTTCAAAATTTTTTCTTACCTGTGATATTTTGTCTTTAACATCAACTTTTGCAGGATAAGGGTTTATACCTGCAGCTTTCATTTTATCGGCTTTTTCTTTTCTTTGTGCAATAAGATTATCTATTGCTGTTGTTGATGTTTCCTGTTCTTGTAAACTTTGTTTTTCTTGCATTTTATTTATTCCTTATTAATTTAATTTATATCTTTAAAATATATCATTTTTAGGCGGAAAAAGCAAAAAAAGCACTGCCTGCCGGAAGTGCTTTTTTAATTAAAAACTTAGTATTTAAAGATACAAGCCGCAATTAGAATTTTATATTATTGTTTTGCCGGACTCTTCTTCAAACAAGTGAACTTTTGTTAAGTCCAATACAAATTCTATTATTTGGTTCGGCTTTGCTTTATTACTTGAGTTAACCTTTGCAACCATACTGTTTTTACCCGTATTAAAATGTAAATAAATTTCACTGCCCAAAGGTTCCACAATTTCAACGGTTGCATTAAATGTTGCAGTATCATTATGATTTAAGTTTGTAAAAAGTTTATCAAAAATATCTTCCGGACGAACACCGACAAATACTTTTTTATTAATATAAGGAGCCATTTTTTCTTTCATAAAAGCAGGAATTTTTATATCAAAAGAACCTTCTTTTAAGAATATTTCACTGTTTTTTTCAACTACGTCAACACCAAAAAAATTCATTGGAGGGGTACCGATAAAACCGGCAACAAACTTATTTGCAGGTTGGTTATAAAGATCCAACGGACCTGCAACCTGTTGAATAATACCGTCTTTCATTACACATATTTTATCACCCATCGTCATAGCTTCGGTTTGGTCGTGGGTAACATATATCATTGTGCTTTGCAACCTTTCATGAAGTTTTTTTAATTCCGCCCTCATTTGAACCCTTAATTTCGCATCAAGGTTTGAAAGCGGCTCATCAAATAAAAACACTTTCGGTTTTCTGACTATTGCCCTTCCGACGGCAACTCTCTGCCTTTGACCGCCGCTTAACTGTTTAGGTTTCCTGTCTAAAAGATGTGATATTCCCAAAATTTCCGCAGCTTCTTTTACCCTTGCTTCTATATCTTTTTTACTGTAACCTTTTAATTTTAAAGCAAAGCCCATATTTTCATAAACCGTCATGTGAGGATACAATGCATAATTTTGAAAGACCATTGCAATATCTCTGTTTTTGGGAGGAATATCATTTACACGAACACCGTCTATATATATATCACCTGAGGAAATATCTTCAAGACCTGCAACCATTCTTAACGTAGTTGTTTTACCGCAACCGGAAGGACCGACCAAAATACAAAATTCTTTATCGGGTATTTCCAAATTAAAATTTTTTACAATTTTTATATTGCCGTAATTTTTACAAACATTTTTCAATACTATGCTTGCCATAGTTATACTTCCCCCAAGTTATATATATAGAGTTAATTATATACTTTTAATGTTTTTAAGTCAAGAAAAACATAAACAAATAAAACGACAATTTACAGAAAATTTATTTTTTGTTTTGTTGAAACAGAGAATACTTTACATTTATTCTGTCAAAATGTAACGGATTAAATGCAGAAGAAGCTATAAGATACCAAGCGGTAGATGATGTTGATGCAACCCAACTTCCGTTTTTCCCTCTGGGTATTTCCCAATCTTTGTTAAAAGCCATAAATCTTTCTTTATCATTTGGATTTTTTGACGTATAAGGCAAAGCTCCGTCGGAAAGACCTATTATTCCTATTGCTTTATTAACCTGTTCCAACAAAAACTTGGAATGGTCCCTATATTGTTCGGCTAATCTCCATTTTCCTGTTTTCTGTGCATAATCGGCAAGAATTTGAACTGCCACAATATGGAAACAAGTTCCTTCAAACCAACTCATTCTATAACCTTTATTTCTTCCGGCATCGTTAGTAAAGTCGTATCCGGAAATTTTTTCTCCGTTTATATTATCCTCTACAAAAAATTCATTTTTTGCAAAATTGAAAAGGTTAAACGGATTTATGCCTATGGTTTCCATGTGTTCCGGAGTAATTGAAGCTATTGCCCACGATACGGTATCCAATGCATCGGTTGTGTCTAATTTATCGTCACTGTAGCCCATATTAAAACTTTGTTTATCTTTATCGTAAATTAAAAGTTTAAACCAACGTTCTATATTATCCAATTCTGTTTCAATATCTTTAATTGAAAAATTTGCTTCTTCAAAATAAGTTTTTACTTCCGGTTTATTTGCATATAAATAAATATCTCTTACCAAACACAACGCGGCATAATGGTCAAGAACATTCTCGGTAGAATAAACTTTAGACCAATCCGGCGGCATCCAACCGTAGCCCATACTTGCCGCACCGAGTTGCCCGTTTTGAAATTTAAAATGATTTATCTGTGAAGCCCATTTTAATGAATCCAATATAAAAGGCATAAATTCCAAATTACCTGTAACTGCGGTATATTGAAGTGCTGCAATAGTAACCCACATATTAGGTCCTAAATGAACTCTGTTACCGTCTATACCTGCCGTTAAACCGTTTTTGGTTCTTCTTAAGTCGCTTCTGTATGTATTAAACAATCCTTCTTTTTCCGATTTTAACAGATAAAATTCTCTGCTGTAAATTTTTAAAATTTTATATGCTTTTGAATATTGACCGGCAAGTAAATAAGCAATTGCCGATACCGAACCGTCATAAATAAAAGATTGTGTATCCAAAAAACCGCTTTTACCTATAATAAAAGATTTTGTAACCAGGTCGTAAGTATAATTTGATGAATTTCTAAAACTTTCTACCAAACCGGTAATTGCCGATGTTTGTTTATCAAAAAAAGAAACCGTTCTCATTTGAAGTTTATAATAGTTTGCATTTAAAGCATCCGGAGAAAACCTTTCTCTGTAAACTTTAGATACAATTTCCGCAGAAACAGTTAACGAAAAAAGACAAATTGATAATAAGATAACACAAAATTTTTTCATAATAAAATTTACAATACAAAATTTTACCGACGTCACACATTATACATTTTAAATTATAAATTTATTAAGATATTTGTAAAGTTGCCGTAACTTGCATACCTTCACAAGTAAGCGTAATATCGGTTGAACCCGTTCCTTTAGATGTCAGTTCGGTTTCCTTAGAATTGTTGCTGCTAAATGAAGCTAAAGAGGAATCGGCTACAGACCAAGTAACCGATTTATTTATATCTTTACCTGCTGCATTTTTTATAACAGCCCTTACCGAAATTGTAGAATTTGCAGACATTTTCAAAGTATGATCCGAATAAGAATATCCCGGAGCATCTATTTTTAAAATCATGGTATTGGCAGTCAATTTATCTTTTTGAGCACACCCTATAAAAAAAACTGCTATAAAAAATAATGATAGTAAAAAAACTTTTTTCAAAACAAACTCCTATATTGAAAATTTAGTTCTATATTTTAACATAACTCCGTCATTGGAACACATTTGTATATCAAAATGTTTTCTAACATACATTTCTTCTCTTGACTTTCCTACAAAATAAGCATCCGCAACAGCAAATATCCATGTTGCCAAAGCAACACCGCCCAATATTCTTGAAATATTCAAATTATCTTTATAATCATCATATTTTGAACTGTTTCTTGCACCTATTTCTTCATAATCACTGTAATTATTTTCGGCTTCTCTGTTAAACAAAATACAACCGGTAACGGATGCCGCAAAAATACCGAAAACTATCCAACCTTTAGTTTTCTGTCCGTTCCAACCTTGCCCCCATCCGGGCATAAGCGCCGAACGTGCAGCAGCATTTAATGCCGAATAATGTGTACAATCTATAGTAAAAGTACATGCATCGGCAACAGATACATTAAACAAAATTGACAATAATGTTAACAACACAAAAACTTTTTTCATAATTACTTTTTACAATACCTTATATTATCTATATAAACCGTTCCTCCGCCTGTTTGAACGGAATCATTTTCTCTATACATATTAACACTTATATAATATTCCATAGCATTCCAATAGTTCATGGTTTTTCCGGTCAAAGGAATTTCAAATTTTGTCCAACCGGATGACAAATCGGATTTTGTTATAACTTTTCTGTCGTTACCGCCTCCGCTTGAAGGAACGGCAATTTCAAAAATACAACCTTCCGTCAAATAACCTTTTGCATAAAATTCCAGGCAATTATAACCGCTTGTACTCATATCCGTCCGTCCGCCTTCATACTCCGTAACGGATAATCCCCAACCCGCAAACTGATAAGGATTATTATCATTCCATGACATTTTTATACAATAGGCGCCCATAGCACCTTCCGTGCATTTAAAATTTAAAACATCTCTATCGTCACCGTTTTGTAAAAACCTTGACCCCATCCAAATTTTAGGTTCAAAAGAACCTTTTGTTTTTATTTCATCATCATAAACATAAAATACGGAAGGCCATTTTTTTACTCTCGGATGTAAACCGGCAACATCCGTAAGGGGATACCTTTCGCAAGATACTAAAATAATTGCAACAACAAAAAATAATGTTAATTTTACTATCTTATTCATATCTTATTTCATCCAAATAAAATGTTGCTCCGTTAGGGTTATCCGTTTTCGAAACACCTATATAAAACCCGGTAGATATATAGGACAAATCGCTGTCTGACAAATCCAAAGTATACTTTTTCCAACTGGTTGTAAGTTTTATATTAGTCATCCAAACTTTATCGCTATCGGGAAAATGTCCCTGCAAACCGCCTACCTGAACTTTACTTATAACTTCATTACCGTATTTACCCTTGGCTAAAAAAGTTAAAGCTTTTGCTTTTCTTAAATCAAAACCTGCTTTTACGGTAGCCCAATTGTTAGCGGGATTCTGCCAATAAATACCTGCCCATTTTTTACGCCCCTTAGGCGTATAATCAACCTGTATACAATACTTACCTTTTATCATCTTAACGTCTTTACAGGCAATATCAAGTTTCAAATCCGCAACATCCGCAATCCAACCCGAAGGGACAAAATGATTTCTTTTTGAGCCGAAATCCTCATACACATAAAAAGGTTGAAACCTCATTGCAATGTCAATATCATCATCGTCTTCATTTTGAATAGATTTACTTTTACATATACCATTCTGTGTATATGCACAAATAAAACTACCGATAATTAAAAATACTAATAATAATTTTTTCATTTTTGTTTGGATGTTAGGGGGCAGAATATCTGCCCCCTAAAAAACTAATTATTCATAAATAATATCATCTATGTAGAAAATACATCCGTTAGGATTATCTTCTTTAGATAATGCAAAACAGAAACCGCCAATAATATTAGACAAATCTTTACCGGATAAATCTAATGTATATTGTTTCCATTCTTTTGTAAGTTCAATAGGTCCCATTGTTACGGAATCGGTATCGGAATATTCTCCGGTTATACCACCCATTTTGAACTCAGCAATTTTTTCTCCGCCTTGTGCTCCTCTTGCCCAGAATGTCAATTTTTTTGCACCTGTTAAATTGAAGCCGCCTTTCTTTTCTCCCCAGTTATTAGCCGGTTGTTGCCAGAAAATACCCATCCAACCTGCATTTTGTGACATTTTTGCACTATAGGTAATTTTAATACAAGATGAACCGCTTCTTGGTGTTTCTGCACAAGCCAAATTCATTTTAATGTCACCATAATCGCCCATCCAACCTGATGGTGCAAAATGGTTGTCTTTTGAACCGTTTTCTACATAAACAGCAAACGGTTTAAAAGATGATGAGGATGCCTTTGCTGCAAAAGAAAAACTTGCAACACTTGCAACTACTGCTACTGCCAACAACAAACCTAACGTCTTTTTCATTTCTTCTCTCCTTTTTTTTTTCTTTGTAGCAAGCTACAAAATTTTTTTTACTCATTATTGATCAAGTCATACGACTTTTTAGTTACTCCGTCTTGTTTCTTCAGTATGGTAATTTCAACTCTTCTGTTTTGATCTCTACCTGCCGAAGTTGCATTTGTTGCAACAGGAACGGAGAACCACAAACCTTCCGTCGTAATTCTGTCTTTGTCAATGCCGTGTTTTATTAAGAATGTGGCAACGGCATTTGCTCTTCTCTTAGATAATATGATGTTGTATTGCTTACTGCCGTAATTATCGGTATGACCTTCAACCTTAATAGGTCTGTCAGGATACATTTTCAATATTCTGACAGCTTCATTCAACATCTTCGTAGATTTATCTTTCAAATTATATTTATCGAAATCGAAAAGAACTTTAGCCGAGAACGCCATCTTAAGACCTAATTCTGTCTCTTGAACTCTAATTTCAGGTGTAATCAACCTAACAGGGCATATTTCGGACTTTGCACTGTTACCGGAAGTATCAAAAGCCGTTAACTGAGCATAATATGTTTCATCAGGCAGATATCTATCATAGAAATCTTTACCGTTCCAGTCAAGAGTTTCCGGAGGATCACCTCTGCCGTTCCATGTCATAACGGTTACAGAACTCTTATCAACCATTCTGATTTCCCAACTTGCAATACCTTCGTCATCGTAAGCTTTAGGATAAAGTATCGTCTTTTGTCCTTGCGACGGCATAAACACATCAGGAGCAAGAGATAATATAGCAATAGGAGGCGACATATCTTTTTGAATTCTCTCTTCGGTACCGAATCTGAATACAGCATCAAATATTAACTTGACAAAGACCCTTACTTCATCAAAGGAACCTAATTCATTTCTGGAAGAAGAAACCCCGTCTATTTTTTGAACTATTTCAAGGTTATCTTTTCTTCCGCCAACATATTCGGCTCCGATAGTTAGACAATTTGGAAACTCTCTTGTTACACCTGCCAAATAAAGTTCATCATAAGTGGCACCGAAATTCTTGTGCCAATCTTCAGGCCCCCAAGCATCTCTGTAGTAACCGCCCTGAAATGTATACTGTTTATATTTTACTTTTAAATTTGTTTTAAAATAGCCGGTTATTTTCTTTAAAAACACTTCAGCTTTTGCATAAGGCGTACTCATTGTCGCAACATCTTCACCTACTTCAAAGTCGTATAAAACTTCTACTTTATTAAAGAACATTCTCGTAAAGAAATACCAAGATCCCAAATATCCGTCGGTAGGCAAAGCTCCCGTTACGGGAACACCCGAAAAAGCTTCCCAAACAATATCACCGTTTTCATCTCTGTAAATTTGCCTGTCCGTTCCGCCCAAATGCCTTGTAAGTTTTAATTTTGTTGCAAACGTAAATAACGAGTCTTCCTGAGGATTCAAATTCCATTCTTCAATAACATTCGGTTCCATTAAATAAAACCAAGTATCCGGTGTAGGATCATAAGTAAAAGTTAATGCAAATTCATCCGTTTCTCTGTTATCAAAACCTGTAGGTGCGTTTCGCCACCATACCCAAAAAGGAGAAGTTTGTCCTCTTGTTTGAATTAAATCAGGGCCATAATCACTGCCTACATAAGGCATTGATCTGAGCAACGGTTTTCTGTGCATAACACTTAAAGCGCCGGTAAAATCCTTATTAAGTGCATGCTGAACTTCTGCATCCAACTGTTGCTTATTGCCTGCTACTAAACCTTGATATGAATATTTTGTTGTAATTAAATCTGCGCCTAATATTTTTGGGATTGATAATTTCGCGGCACCACCGAAAGCATCTGCCATACCGGTTTTGCCTTCTTTTATGAGGTATTTTGTTCCTGCAGTTCCTGTTCCCTCCGGAACTTCTTTATCTACATATTGATACGTTTTGTCAAGTCTGAAAGGCCTAAACATACCGCCTACCTGCAACGTAGTTCCGGCAACTTTAAAATCAGTAGAAATTTCTGCCGTTCGCATTCTTTCATCGGGATCACCGTAAGGAATAATATGATCGGCATACATCAAATTAACATTACTGCCGAATATATTTCTATACTTCATATAGAAACCCTGGTTATAATCAACAACAGCTTCTTGCCCGTATATAAACTGAAAATCACCGGCTGAGCCCTTCATATTTAATTGCCACCATTCCGGAACAGCTCTACCGGTAACTCTTACATCGTTATACGGATCCATGTGCGCCTGGTAAATATTGAACATATCTCCTTCATAACGCCAATCGTAATGCGCCTGGTTCCTATAATAACCTAAACTTGCCCAATCATTATGAATAACCGCCTTTGCACTATCCCAAAAGAAATGAGGAAATATAATACCTTCATCAAACATTCTGTGGAAATTGTTAACCGTCTTCCAATACCTTGATGCATAATCTCCCATAAAATCCAAACCGAACTGAGCATAAAACCAATCCGTAGGTTTCATTGCAACACCTACAAACAAACTTTGTCCCCAGTGGTCTTTCCAATCCTGATTATTTAAACTTTTATCCTTCGTATCTCTTCTGAAGTAATAATTCATTCCGTTAGGAACGGTATACCAGGCATCCAATCTTCTGTTAAAAATCCCTTCCAACATAAGCTCGGTATGCAATGCTATATCCGAAACCGCCAACTTTTCAGCATCGGGTTCATTGGGAGAATGCCTAAAATCAGACCTGACTTCCGCAAAAACATCGACAACGGAAATCATAAAAAAAACCAATAAAATGATGGAAAACAAACTTCTTTTTATAGACATATTACAAGAATTATATTTTTTTAAAAAAATAATGTCAAGCATTTTATATTATTTATTATTTATTTTATTTTTTCTTGCATAATATTTTTTTACACCTTCATATATCGAGTCCGCTATAGCAAGTTGAAAATTTCTTGTATTTAACTTTGCTTCTTCGCTGTAATTACTTATAAATGCACCTTCAACCAAAACCGCAGGCATTTGTGCTCCTCTTAAAACATAGAAATTTGCCTGTTTTATTCCTCTGTTAATTGTTTTAAGTCTTTTCGGTGTTTCACCCGATATAAAACTTGCAAGTTCCGACGACTCATTTATAAATTCATTAACCGTCATGGACCACAACATATTTTGTAAAACGGCTTTTTGTCCTTTGGGCTTATCTTCCAAAGATATAACCGAGTTTTCCAAAGCGGCTGTTGCCGCAGCTTCGGAATCGGAAGCATTTTCGGACAGGAAATAAATTTCAAAACCGGACATTTCTCTTTTTATATTTGCATTATTATGAACTGAAATAAACAAATCAACTTTATTTTTATTTGCAATATTTGTTCTTTCCGAAAGAGGTATAAATGTATCATCTTCCCTTGTCAATATCACCTTGTAATTTTTATCTTTGTTAAATAAATTTTTTAATGCCAATGCTATTGCAAGGTTTACATCTTTTTCTTTCGTTCCGTTAGGTCCTACCGCTCCCGGATCGTGTCCGCCGTGACCTGCATCTATTAAAATAAGTTTTGCATCTTCACTTCTTTGTTCATCCGTAGGAATAATATCTTTCATGGATTCCTTATCATCTATTAATTCGTAAGTATTGTCTATTATTTGGTCTTCCGTTACCGTAACGGTTTTTATTTTCGCAAGCTCTGCCGAATCATCTTCTTCTACAACGGGTTTTTCATAAATATCGGATTGTACTTCCAATGCTCTCGCATTTATTACGGGCGGTAAAATATCATTTTCCGATTCCAAGGTTTTGTCCGTATCCGTTACCGGATTTTGAACAACAATATTTTTATCCGACGAAGCGCTTACAACAGCATTATTGTCCGTATCATTTTTTATATCAACTTTGGAATCAACTATGGTTTCAGGAATAGAAACAACACAAGGTTTTGTAATATCAACCGGAGAAGAGTGAACAATATCCACAACAACTTTCAAAGGCCTTTTAAACTTTTGAATTTTTACCGACTTTGGTGTTTGTAACAAATCAATTTTAAAAACAGCTTCTCTTCCTACGGTATCATAAGAAATGGTTTTTATTGCTCCGTTATCAACATAAATTTCGTCCTTATTTACTTTTCCTCTTTGAAATGACAGTATTATCGAATTTTTATGTTTTTTTACGGTATGCGTCATTTTTTCGTCAAGTTCAATTACAATTTCGGTATTATTTTCCTTAGTATAATATCGGACTGCCGAAATATTTGATTTTGAATTTATAATAAGCAAACTGTCCTTTTTTTGAAAAGATATTGAGTTTTCGGAAATATCCTCAAATTCCTTCATTGTAAACATTTCAACGGGAATATATAACTCTTTTTTTATAAAAAGCGTAGGGGTATCCAACTTTTTTATTTTTTTACCGAAGGCAACCTTTTTATCGTTCATAAAAACGGTAACGGATT
The DNA here is from genome assembly GCA_900316875.1 of Candidatus Ruminimicrobium bovinum. Lineage (GTDB taxonomy): Bacteria > Elusimicrobiota > Endomicrobiia > Endomicrobiales > Endomicrobiaceae > Ruminimicrobium > Ruminimicrobium bovinum. The sequence continues at coordinate 2,140 of ONEP01000061.1, read as the reverse complement.
TATTTTGAAATTTCATTGCAACTTTATTACTTACGGGTTGCCAATCAAGCCGCGCCGAAAAAACAATTTTCATTTCGCTTAAAGCAAAAAATTCAACACCGTGTATTGTGTATGTATTAACACCGTTAAATTGATTTCCGTTTACGATAACATTTGCTTTTTTTGTTTCAATTATCGGTTCATTTGCTGCATGCAAAATAGAACAAAAAGACAGAATAAAAAAGAAGAAAACAAAAAAAGATAAAACAATTTTTCTCATATTTATTTCCAATCTTCTATTCTTCCAATTAGTCCAAATATTCTTTCAAAGATTTGCATCTTGTAGGGTGCCTTAATTTTCTTATTGCTTTTGCTTCTATTTGTCTTACTCTTTCTCTTGTAACGCCGAATTTTTTACCTACTTCCTCAAGTGTTGAAGGATAACCTACACCTATACCGTATCTTAATTTTATTATTTCCGCTTCTCTGGGTGTTAACGTATTTAAAACTTTTTCAAGTTCCAACTGTAACCTGTATTGATGCGTTTTAACTATAGGGTTAGGACTGTTTTGATCTTCTATAAAATCTTCAAGTTTCGAATCTTCTTCTTCCCCCACGGGTGTTGCAAGCGAAACGGGTTCCTGCATCATTTTTAATATCCTTCTTACTCTTTCCTGAGAAATTCTTAAAGATTTTGCATATTCTTCGGTTTTAGGTTCCCTGCCCTGATCCTGTTGAAATTTCTTTTTTACTTTGGTTAATTTTGAAATAAGTTCTTTCATGTGAACGGGAATTCTTATTGTTCTTGCCTGGTCTGCTATTGCTCTGTTAATTGATTGTCTTATCCACCATGTAGCATAAGTTGAAAATTTAAAACCTCTTTTCCATTCAAATTTTTCAACGGCTTTCGACAATCCTAAGTTTCCTTCCTGTATTAAATCGGCAAGTTCCAAACTGCTCATTCCGACATGTTTTTTTGCAATTGAAACAACAAGTCTGAAATTTGCTTCTATCAATTTCATTTTATCTCTATGAATTATTTCTTCCAAGTCCCTTATTTTTTTATCCGTTTCCATAAGTTCTTTCGGAGTTATGGAAAAACCTTCTTTTATATTTGATTGTCTGTTAAGAAGACTTCCCGCATAAGAAACATCATCAGCTGCATTTGCAGGCAGAAAACCCGTTTGTTTTTTAAATGCCGCAGGTTTTATTTTATCGGCAGAAAAATCTTTATATAAAGAAATAAGTTTTGCAGGCGGCATTTTATATTTTCTTTCTATTTTTGCAAGTTCCAAAGTTATTTCATTTAATTTATTTGCGGTTATTTTTATTTTATTTATAAGTCTTTTAATTTTATCCTGATTTAAATTTAAACCTACTACCAAAGAAATTATTTCGGCTCTTAATTCCTGTTCCTTTGTTTTCAATTTTTCTTTTGTTTTTGCCGGTAATCTTCTGTCTTTTAATTTTTCGGCATTTTTAGTAATATTTCTTTCAAGTTGAGCTATTCTTTTTACCGTTTCTTTAACTTTTATCCTCATATTTCTAAGTTGCGCTGATGATTTCCTTCCTCTCGGCATCAATTCCTTAGGTGTCATTTCTTCTTGTTCGATAAGAGTGTCCCAGCTTTTTATTTCCTTAATTATTAACGGTGATTCCAAAACTATATGTGTTAATTTTTTTTCATTTTCTCTTACCCTTTTGGCAAGTTCAACTTCAACTTTTCTTTCCAATAAAGGAACTTTTGCCATCTCTGTTAAGTACATTCTCACGGGATTTAATTCATCATCTTCATCACTGTATTTGACAATAACATCCGAAGTTTCGGGAGTATTTTTATTTTTTTTGGTATTTGTATTTTTATCTATTATTTTAATGCCTGCTTCTTCCAATTTTATAAAAAGAGAATCTATCTTTTCGGAATTCATATCATTGTCATCAATATGTTTGTTTATTTCATCATAAGTAACATAACCTTGTTCTTTACAAACTTTAATTAAATCCTGAAATGTATCTTTCTTTTTTTTGGTCATTTATTTTTCCCCGAACCTTTTATTTTAGCCGCTAACATATTATATTCTTTTATCAATTCTTTATCGGCTTCAATTTTCCCGTCAAGCATAAGTAACACATTAGGTTCTATTTCTTTTCTTCTTTTTTC
>ONEP01000073.1 GCA_900316875.1 Candidatus Ruminimicrobium bovinum | reverse complement strand
TATACTCTCTTTTTATAAATAACAAATTTGCCAATTTGTTCAACATTACAAATTTATCGGTAAATCTTTCTTTATCAACCAAAGAAAATAATTTTGAAGCAGGTATCAAAGGAATATCTTCGGAAAAATTAACTTTTTCAATTTGTTCTTCCAATGTTTTTATGTCATTAAAATTTTCAATTCTCTTAAAATTAATTTGTTTATCTTTCCCTTTAATATAAATATTAATATTTTTTTCTTTTTTCGCTTGTTCTATTTTCATTTCAAAATTTTTTCCGTATTTATTAACGGTTTCAATATCTATAACATAACCGAATCCTAAATTTTCAGACAAAACTTTATTTATAAAATTATTGTAAGAAATATCGTCTTTTATTTCATATTCCAAAAATATCTGATTATTTTTCGATACGGAATACAACGTATTTGTTTTTTGTTCCATAATATTTGCTTCTTTTATTGCGGATGCTATTTCGGTATCGGATATTTTATTTTCTTTTAATTCATTATAAACGGAAGAATTTATTATTGTAATACCATCTTTTTCCGTAATTTCAGGAGCAGTTTCTCTTGTATCGACACAAAACTCGGTTACTTTATTTGCTTTTGTGGTTTTTAATGCGATGTTTTTTGCAACAGGTAAAATTTCTTCATAATTTTGTTCTTTACAATATATAACAAGCTCTTTATTTGTTTTATTTATCCAAACGATTTCTCCGTTAATTTTTAAACCGCTGTTGACTAATTTTATATTATTAATATTAATATCTTCGTCAATATTTTTATTTACAATTTTTACCGTTAAAATCCCATCTTTTATATTTTCTCTGTTTTTGTTTATTACATCTTTTACATCATTTATAAATTCATAATTAATGTAATAGTGTGTTGCTGCAGAAATACCAAACATTGATATAACTGCTCCGATTATTATTTGAATAGCAAGCAAGAAAGGTAATGTTCCCGTTATTACCGATAAAGAAATTACGCTTAAGGAAAGTGCAGCTACAACCTTTTTTAAAATGTCTGCTTGTTTTACCAATGTTTTAGCACCTTGTTGCCTGCCATGTTCATGTGCATTTTTAAAGCTGGTTGGAGTGAAAAATATTTCCAATGTTTCTTTTAACACAACATAAATATTAACTAACGATGGCGGAATACCTTTTAATAAAAACTCATAAACTTTGGATAAATTGGAATTTTTTATTCCTGCCATTTTTTTATTTTCAATTGAATTTATGTTACCAACTTTTATTGATGCCTCATAAATATCACCGGTTTTAAGTTTATCTGTATCGGAATGTTCATAATCGGCTTGAGGAATAAACATTTTTATAAAATTATTACCTGTATGAATACCTGTTAAATTTGCCAATACTGCAACTATTTTTTGATAATTGGTTAAATTTGTTTCTTTATCAACAATATTGGATACACACAATTTTTTATCTTCCACATATAAAAATATAGGCTTATCAACGGCAAGATTATTACCGTGAACAAAAGCATTTTTTAGTAGTTCATTTATGGCAATACTGAAATTATTTGTAATGTTAAAATCCGATTTCTTTTTTAATTCCCGTGTAAGCATATTCGATAATTCCACAAAAAATTCTTTATTCAAATATTGATACATAAATATCGAATCTTTAATGGAAGTTTCTTTCAAAGAGAAAGGAAATAATGCAATCTTTTTACCTTGACTTAAATAATTAAATAAATCCGAAATAAATTGTTCTTTGTCTTTTATAAAAGAATCCAATGTAAAAACACCGATATTTTCTTTATTTAAATCAATTTTATCAAAATCATGCATGTTTAGCATGTTTTTTACCAAATCAGAGTTGAAATTCTTTAAGTTATACGTGTATTTTTGCTCATACTCAATATAATCTCTTTCATTGAAAATATATATAGTTTCAATGATATCATCAATGTTTTTTGTTTTATCATTAAAAGACAATAATTCATTACGCAATTCATTTAAATCCTTTTCTTTTGCTAAAAAATTAAAATGATCACCGTTTATTGCTTTTATGTTTAATTTATATTCTCCATAGCTTACATACGTCGGTTTTAAAGAAAACAATGTCCCATCTTTTTTTTCTATAACAAAATTGACATTTTCAATAGTTTCAAATTCAAATTCATTTCTTTTTAGTATATCTTCCATATTATTTGATAATTTTATTAAAAATTCGGTTTTATTGTTATTTGACAAACTATCCATACAATTTTGATTTATATATCCTCTTTTTATTAAATAATCTGCCGTATCTTCATCAATTTTTATTTTGTCAAACAAACTTTTTTTATCAATGGCATTTTCTTTTTTAGATATTGTTGTAATCCACAATCTGTCATTAGGAGTTCTGTTGTCTTTATTACGGCTATTATCCGAATATTCAATATTTTCGGATTTTCTCATTTTTTGTATTCCTATCCCTTGTCCGTGCCATTCTCTTACAGTAGCTATAAATTTTTTATAAATGTTTGAATTTTTATTATTATCGTTATTGTTTATTATTTGAACTTCAGTAATTTTATTATTTTCAATATTTGTTTTTATTATTATAGGAGATAACAAATCTGCATTATTTCCGTGGACTATTGAATTTTTTAAAATTTCAAACAAAGAAAATTCTATATCTTTATTATCCATTTTCCAATTTTCAGATATTATTTCCGCAAATATCTTTTTAAAATATTGAAGTTTACGAAGTGTTATATCAAAAAGTTTATTTAAAGCAGGTAAATCTTTGATATCATTACCTATATACGGATAAACTATTATCGGAATTCCATTTTTTAAAGCATAATTAATATTGTTTCTTATAATCTTTTTTTTCTTTTCATCATCATTGTTATTTAGCATCTGTAAATTCAAAACAATATTTACATTACTCGTATCTTCTACTGAACTTAATTCTTCTTGTGAGATATCTGTTATTTTTTTAGAAGCATCAATTCCGATATTATTTAAAAATTCTTTATTTTCTTCATTTCTCTTTTTAACTGAATCATTATCATAATCGAAATTAATTATTTTCTTATCATACAGACGATAAAATTTGACATTTTCTTTAAAACTTATAGTAAAATCTTTATTATTTTCTTTTATTGCTTCTATACCGTATTGCTCCAATTTTTCCGTTCCGAGTTTGCTTAAATATTCTATTTGTCTGCTATCATTTAAATTATCATTATCATCAACGGCACGAACTGCCAACTTGCCTTTTATCGGTTGAATATAAATATACTTTGAATTGTAACCTTTATTATCCGGTAGTTCAATTATAAAAGAAGTATCGTAACTGTTAGCATATTTTCCATTATACTCGACATTTCTTTTTATCTTTTCGATTTTTATTGATGCCTCATAAATATCACCGGTTTTAAGTTTATCTATATCGGAATACTTATAATCAAGCCGGGGATTACTTTTTATAAAATCAATTCCTTGATGATATCCTGTTAAATTTGCCAAAACGGCTAACGATTTTTGATAATTTCCGGCTATATTTTTCTTATCAACTACATTTGTTATATAAAGTCTGTTGTTTTTAATATATAAAAATATGGGTTTATCAAAGGAGAGGTTGTTACCGTGAACAAAAGTATTTTTTAAAATTTCAGATATATCATTATCGGCATTTATTTTCATTTGTTTGGATAAGTAGGCAGATATAGGTTTGAAAAATTCACGATTTACATATTTATATTTATATATTGAATCTTGTGCAGATGTTTCAGGTGAAGAAAAAGGAAACAAAGCAACAAGATTACCTTTTTGCAAAGAAGAAAATAAATTTTCTTTAAAGCTTTCTTTATCTTTTATAAATTCGTTTGTTCCTAAAGTAATTAAGTTTTCTCTGTTAAAGCCCATTTTATTAATTATTTCTTTTTCAATAAACTTATGCCTATTATTTGATAATCTATATTTATTTAAAGTTTTTTCATATTGTACTTTGTAATTGTCAAATTCGTTGTCATCTATATATGTTATATGAATATTTTTTACATTTTCTATTAAATCTTTTATTTTTTCTTCTCCAAAATATCTGTCTAAAACATTTCCGTTTTCTGCATTTATTCCCAATAAACCGAAAGATATACTGTTATTGTCGTTTGTTTCTACAATAATATTTATTTTATTAAGTTTTTTTCTTATTTCGGAATTAGGTCCTAAATTAAAAAGAGTTTTATCCCATTCGTCAAATATCATTTTTAATATTTCAGATTTAGTTCCTTTTAAAATTTTCAACAATTCATTGTCCGGTATTGAGATTATATGTTCAATAAAAAATTCAGCAATATTATCTTCAATATCTATTTTCGATTTTATTTCATTTTTTATTTTATTCGAATTGTTTTTTTGTTTTAATTTTAAACTTGCTGTAGATTTGGTCCTTTCTTCATTATTAAAATTATCCGAATAATTGAAGAAATTATCTTGATCGGACATTTTTTCTATTCCAAGTCCGAACCCCGCTAATCCCGCGACAGCTGCAATATGCTGCAATACGGAGTTTGTTTCTTCTTTTGAAAAATTATTTAATATTTTAACTTGAAAATTTTCTTTATCAAATTCAACTGTTATCGGTTTTGATAAATCCAAATGGTTTCCGTGAACGATGGCATTTTTTATCATTTCTATAAGACCGTATCTTAATTCTTTTTCCAAAGCAGTTTTTGTTTTATCGTCTAAATTATCAATTTTTTCATTATCAAACAATTTGTCTCTGTAATTATCACAAAAATTAGAAATAACAGAATTTAAATTTTTATATAATTGAACAAACATATCGTAATCCTGCTCGGATATTTCACTTTTAACTTTTTTGTGATTATAATTTCGTAAAGGATAAATTGTTATTTTTTCACCTTCTTTTATATTTTTATCAATTTTATTCAGAATATTAATGATTTGATCCGGATTAGATCTTATTAAATCCTCAAGAAAGATATTTTCGCCAATATTATCTTTAATATTTTGTTTTTCCAAAATATTTGTTCCTTTAGAAAAATATTTTCTTGATAATTCATCTAATGTAACGGTTGCAAATTTTATCTGAGAAAATTCCGAAACGGGAATTATTTTTATATTTTCATTTAATTCTTGTGCTTTTGTTATAACGGTATTTTCTTTTTCATCCTTAATTTCCAAACCGTAAGCCCAAGGGAAAAAATATTCCACTCCTTCCTGCATAATATTATTGTTTTTTGCCGTTATGACATAAGATTTTTGCTTAAACGGTGCAGTAAAAGGCATTACATAAAACATATCTTGTTCTGATATTTTAACAATAAAAGAATTTTTGCTTTTCCCTCTATAAAGAACATTTTCATTTTTATTGTCATTTAATTTTAAACTTGCACGGGATATTTCTCTTTTATTATCTTTAAAATTATCAAAGTATTGCCAACCGGTATTTTCCGTTCCGGTTTTAATAACTTTGTTGTGGCTTTTACGAAAACGGTTTAATTGCTCATTGATATCTTCAATACCTTTACCGTATCCGCGAAGCTTAGAAGCAAAAGTGATTAGTTTTTTATATACATCTTCTTCACCTGCTTTATTTTCGTTCAAAATATCAATTTGTGAATTTTCTTTATTGAAGTTTAATATTATCGGT
>ONEP01000065.1 GCA_900316875.1 Candidatus Ruminimicrobium bovinum | reverse complement strand
TTCTTCTATACTTCTATCCCTCTATACTTCTATCCCTCAAAATTGCCACAGGCAATTTTATTTTACAAATGCTATCGTTCCGCTTATAACTTTACCGTCTACTTTTATTTGATAAATATATGTTCCGCTTTCTACATAACGCCCGCTGTAATCTTTACCGTCCCATGCAAAAGTACCACCGTTCAACTCTCTAACTTTTTTACCGTTTACGTTATATATTTTTACACTGTCACCTTCGGTTAAATAATTAAATTGGAACACATCGCCCCTGCTTTCTGCTCTTGCTTTTACTATTACCCTTCTTGCAGGTCTGTAATCATTCTTAGATACTTCCTTTCCTATCCATGCAGCAAAATACCCTGTTTTACTTGAAGTTACATATATTTTTTTATTTTCATAATCTATTGATGTAACCTTTACATATTCATTGATAGCCGAGGTTGATGCCCCTCTTTTAACAATAAATTTATCTCCGTCTTTCATATCAGCATAAGGAATACCGTATTGAGCAGGAGTATTAAGTGTAAAATCATAATCACCGTCAACATCAACACCTATAAGCGCTACAGCAGAACCTGTTTGTATTATGGCAGCTCTTGCTGGAGCCAAACCACCAAGTAACCCCGGATCCAATATTTCAATATTAATGGTTTTATCTCCGTCATAAGCACCCGGATTAATAGTTACACTTGCATCTCCTGCGCTTTGATCGCCGGATTCAAAAGAAACAGTTCCACCCTGAGCACCATTGATAACCGTACTGGAAGATTGAATTATATTTGCCGTTATATAATAAGGGGTTTCATCCGCTTTAACGGGATAATACATTTTAGTTTCTTCATTCCTTATTTTCAACGTAACTTCTATTTGATAATCAACTTTTGTATCTGTTTCGGAAAATTGCGGAAGCGCAATAAAGAAATCCTGTTTATCCGTAATACTTCCGGCACTTTGCTCCCGAACCGCAGAAGAATCCCCGTTAAGATAATACAACATTTTTGCGGTTGCAGATTCATAACAGCCGAAATCCACATTTATTTTTGCATTTAAAAGTTTAGTACTTGCAGAAACAGAATTTATGGGAGTGTGATTTACTACACTTTTAGGAAATTCCGCAATAAAAGTATAGCAAATATCGGATATCACCTGCGTATCAGCTTCTATTTTAGCACACACAAATAAAGCCGTTATTAAAACTGCCGTTAAAATTGATAAGAAAACTTTATTTTTTTTCATTATTACCTTTATATTCTATAAAATTTACTTTTTTATTTCAATATTCCCGTTTTTTAAAACTTCAAACCTTACTGCTTTATGAACAGAACGACCTAATGCCTTAACTTCAAAAACCGCCAAATAAAAACCTTGTTTCAATTCATCTTTTGATGCAATATTTATAATAAAATCTCTTGAACTTTCACAGTAAGTCGGAAAACTTTCTTCAATCTTTATTTCTTTTACAACATTTCCGGTTTCGGTATTATACAATTTAATATTACCCGTATGCCTAATATGAACATTACCGTCATTTTTAATTACCATCGTAGCAGATAAATTACCCGTATTTTGTCCTTTATCGATTTTCAAAGAATCTATTTTAAAATCCGCAATTTCTGTTCCTTCGATTGTGATATAAATAGGAACCTTCATTGTCATATTTATCATATTGGTTTTATTGCTTGAAAATACAACCATTCCGGAAACAGAACCCGTCATACCTTTAAAAGTTTCTATTCTAAAAGGAACTTCAGCTTCACTTTTCGGTTCAATTTCAATTTCGTTTTTAGGTAAATTCAACCATTTTTCAACCGTAACGTCACTTGAATTTTCAGAAGAATTCTTCCAATCTTCCATTGATATTTTAACTATCGCTTTGGTATCTGCGGTATTAAAAACTTTATACACACTTTCACAAACCGCTTCATCATTTGCCACGATATTTATTACCGCCGGGCTTATTGATAAATCTGCATATAAAAGAACACAACTGCATATTACCAAACAACCTGCAACAAAAAATTCTTTCATTTTATTCGTAAGTTAAAACAACACAAATATTGCCGGTATATTTTAAACCGCCTATTGTATTTTTGCAATTTGCCCCGAGATATAAACTTACTTTACTTCCGGAATAATAACCGCTGTTGGAGATACTACCATACTCACCGGAATAAGCATGATATCCGCCGGTTTTATAACCCATTACGGTTGAATAATCTTTATCTTTATCCGTTTTTAAAGCTTTTAAATCCTGCATATACAACCACGGACGAAAACCTTTATCACCGTTTCCTTTATCATAAAGATACCAATAAGTTCCGTCATAATCTTCACCTATTTGTGTTGTATGGCTTCCGCTGCCGTCTGAATAAGGCAAAGCATTTTCACTTGCACGCCAACACATAGGCATAACAAACTCATCTTTTCCTTTAACGGCATACAAACCGTTTCTTGTGGCAGAACTGTTATTTACATATAACTTCACATCCCAATTTTTTTTAGAATCGTCATCAAAATCCAACACTAAATATTGTTCGGCAACTTTCCATTCCGTTTGAAAATTACTTGAAGCCCACGTTATATTACTTGTATTAACCGTAGTATTATCGGAAACTTTTTTTACAGTTACATTAAAAGCACCTGTTGCATTAGGTTTTACCCAACGGACATAATCTATATCCAATGCCAAATTATTACTGACAACATTTTCATCATACGCTATCAAAAGTAAAAAAGATGTTTTTGCCATATTTGAAGAAGTTATATTAGCATTGGTATTACTGTTTAATTTCAAAGAAATATCCTGCCACTGATTTATTTTAGAAGAATCAAAACCGGAAAAATTACTTAACGGAACAGCTATATTTATACCGTTAACTTTAATCCCTACAGGAAACTTACCACAATTTGAATTATTTATTTTAACGGAAAGTCTTAACTCTCCATTATAATAAGCAGACATATCTCTATCCGCTTCGGCATTAGAAGAATTAACAAAAGTTATCCCCCCGCCACCCCAAGATGAATTGCCGGGAACACATCTTGTATAATTTAAACCTTCCTTAGGATTATCGGTTTGATTTGATGACCCCATATTCCCCCATGCAAAAAACCTCACACTGTCATCAATATGTAAACTTTCATTAAAATTAACACCTGATAAAGATTCGGAAAGAACACCATAAAAATTCCTGCCGATATTGCTTGCAAAAGCAACAGATGTTGATAGCATAGATAAGAATAATATTACAAAACTTTTTTTGAACACTTAAAGTTATCCTTTAAAAATAAAATTCTTTTCAATAAAATTGTAAAGCATTAATACAACTTAACAAAAAAGAACTTAAAACAATCTAAAGCAACAATATATAATGTAATGTATAATTTACAACACACAACCAACAACAAAAGCAACACTTCATTACAAAAAATCTACTATTTACAAAGACAACAAAAACAACAAACTACACAAACTCAAGGTATGCAAACCAATGCATACCTTGAGTAATAGACTAAATTATTCTGTAACCTGAACTATATGTAACTGATCTGTTCCGTATTTTTCACCGCCTGTTATATTAGCAAAACCACCGAAGAAATACATATATGCAGTATTATTTACTACATCAGAACCTGTCCAATCACCATCTGTTCCTTGTGCAAAAACAGGACCAACTAAACCTGCAATTTTTGTATATTTCATATAATCACCTTCATCTTTTGTATAAGTACTATCTGCCGTATCCATAAAGAATTTATCGGATCTTGTTGCTGATACGGTTGCAGTTTTAATATCATAAGTTATATTAGCATTTTTTGTTCCAACAAAAGAGAATGCTACAGGAATATAACCTTTAAAATCTCCACCTTTTTTTTCAGGGTTTACCAAACCGCTGTAAACCGTGGAATTATCTGCATTATGTCTTGGAGTTTCAGCTTTATAATTTGACGAATTTTTATTTGTTTGATACATATAAACATTAAAACCGGCTTTTGTAACCGTTGCTGCTACAACTGCATACTGATCTGCTCTTACCCAAGCAACTGTCGAACCGCCAACAAAAGCATCAGGACTTGTCCAATTCAATTGACTTGCTACGGCATCACCGCTTACATTTTTCAATGTAAAAGAAAAATCAACCGTTCCTGAATTACTAAAATCTGCAATACCTACATACGTTGTCGTACTTACTGTTGCTGCAAATGACAAACCTGCAAACAAAAACAACACTGCTAACAAACTTACTACTTTTTTCATTTTTTTCTCCTTAATTTTTTATTTTTTTATTACACTTCTTCCATAAATACTTTTCAATTATAACATAAAAAAATTTTTTTGTCAAGTAAAAAATTTATTAAAATTATTTATGGTAATCTAAGTGTTAAACCGACAAAATGTGAACCGTAACTCTCTTTTACTTCTACAGGCAATTC
>ONEP01000069.1 GCA_900316875.1 Candidatus Ruminimicrobium bovinum | reverse complement strand
TTACAATAATATCTTTTTCTTTTAATTTACCGACCACTGTTTTTAAATATTCTTTTTGGGAAACAACATCAAGCCCGCCCTCTGTTGTAACTTCCTGCCTTTTTTCCGGAACTATACAAACCGAATACGGTTGCAATTTCAAAGCAATGTTTATTATTTCTTCACATGCTGCCATTTCAAAATTAAGCTTTGTTCTTAAAGTGTTTTTTATATCAAAAACATCTTTATCCTGAATATGTCTTCTGTCTTCTCTTAAGTGCGTGGTTATGGAATCGGCACCTGCTTTTTCACAAATAGAAGCTGCCTGCAACGGACTTGGAAAATTTTCTTTTCTTGCCTGCCTTAAAGTTGCAACATGGTCAATATTTACACCGAGTTTTATCATTTATTTTTCCTCTATATAATACAACTATAGCTCAGAAGCTGAAAAGTTTAATAACAAATCTTTTAAAAATTTCTTTTGAAGCACGACTTGGAGCCGTTTATGAGTGCTGAAATTTTTAGAGTAAAAGACTATAAATTCTATAAAGTTTTTTAGTGCGACACTGTTTGAAGAAAAATCCGTTACATTATGTTGTTAGGATTTTTCACTGATGTTGGGCGGATAGTTGCGTAAGCAAGCTGTCCGGGGTTGTCGCACGGCTTTAAAAATTTCAAACGAATGGCGACACTGAGTGCGAAAAAGAGAATTTTTAAAAGAACTAAACTTTATTTTTTTCAACTTCTATAACTGCTACTTTTGCAATTTGTTGTGCAAGTTTTTTTATTTCTGTTTTATTTTTACCTTCAATCATAACTCTTAACAAATTTTCGGTTCCGGAATACCTAACCAAAACTCTGCCGTCATTACCTAATTTTTTTTCGGTTTGTTTTATAAATTTTAAAGTTTCGGGCAATTTTTCCAAAGGAACTTTTGTTTTAACTTTTTGGTTTATAAGTATTTGCGGATATTTTTTTATCCAACCGCACATTGCGGATAATGTTTTATTTTGTTCAATTAATATATTCAATAACTGCAATGCACTTGTAAGCCCGTCACCCGTATCAAGCAGTTGTTTAAATATAATATGTCCCGACTGTTCACCGCCTAAAATTGCTTTATATTTTTTTAAGTCCTGATATACATATCTGTCACCGACTTTGCTTGTAACAACATTTATTTTCTGTTCTTTTGCAGCTTTAAGCAACCCGAGGTTTGCCATAACAGTAATTACAAGTGTGTTGTTTTTAAGTTTACCGTTATCTTTTAAATATTTTGCAACTACACCCAAAAAATAATCACCGTCGCGAACATTGCCTTTTTCATCAACGGAAATTACCCTGTCGGCATCACCGTCAAAAGCAAAACCGCAAAAAGCTTTTTGTTTTTTTACCGTCTGTGCAACAACTTCCGGATGTAATGCACCGCAGTTAAAATTTATATTTTTACCGTCAGGTTTATTATTAATAACAACAACTTTTGCTTTTAATTTTTCAAATACATCAACTGCTATTTTTGAAGAAGCGCCGTTTGCACAATCTATTGCTATTTTTTTACCTTCAAGTAAATTTTTCGGAACAAGTGACAATAAAAATTTTTCATATTGTTTTATTAAATTTTTACCTGATAAATTTTTTATTTTTGAATTATTTTTTAAAACTTTTTTTTGTTCTATATATTTAACTAAGTTTTTTTCAAGTTTTGTTTCAACTTTATCGGGTAATTTTAAACCTTTCGAACTGAAAAATTTTATACCGTTATCGGTATACGGATTGTGCGAAGCGGATATTACAATACCTGCCTGATAATTATTATTTTTTAAAAGATATGAAACAGCTGCCGTAGGTAAAACACCTAAATTTATAACTTTAATTCCCGCAGCATTTATTCCCGTTTGTAAAGCTTTTAATATTCTTAAACCGGACTGTCTTGTATCTCTGCCGATTAAAATACCGTTGCCTTTTTTATCAAGCATTTCAGCCAACACATAACCTATAAGAGAAACTGTTTTGTTATCAAAAGGAAATTCGCTTGCTTTTCCCCTTATTCCGTCTGTTCCGAAAAATTTCATAACATTACCTCTGTAGATATTGATGTAACATAATACCAAAATAAAACAGCCAATAACAAAGCTATCAACTTCAGTTTCCAATTTCTTTTTAAATTTTCTTTAATTGATTTAAAATTAAATTTAATCATAAAATTATAATTCTACCTTTTTATAATAACAGTATTTTAATTTATTCAATAAATTTTCCTGTTCTATTGTTTCTATTTTACCCTCATAAGCAATGGAAATATTTCCGTTTTCTTCCGATACTATCAATATAACGGAGTCCGTTACCGAAGCAAGCCCCAAACCTGCTCTGTGCCTTGTTCCCAAATGTTTATTTTCAATACTGTTGCTTAAAGGCAGCACACATCCGGCAGAATGAATTCTTGCATCTTTTATTATTATAGCTCCGTCATGAACAGGAGCTTTTGTATTAAAAATAGAAAGTATAAGTTCTTGTGATATTTGTGCATCTATTACAATTCCGGTTTCGGAATAATTTTGTAAACCCATTTCTTTTTCCAAAACAATTAAACCGCCTATCCTTGCTTTACTCATTTCAATTGCGGATTCGGTAAGTTCTTCCAAAAAATCAAAATCTTTTTTTACGGAAGAATGATAAAAATGGAATTTTGAAAAACCCGCTCCTAATTTTGCAAGAACCAACCTTATTTCATCGTTAAAAACAACAGCAAGTATTACAACGGCACCTATCCAAAATTTACCAAGCAACCATGCAACGGTTTGTAAATGCAAAACATCTTTTGCAATAAGAGTTAAAAACATTAAAACCAAAAGCCCGATAACAATTTGTAAAGCCCTTGTTCCCTTTATAACTAAAATTAATCTGTAAAAAATGTAATACACTATAAATATATCCAATATATTTATAAGCCAATTACCCCAAATTGTTGAAATAAAGTCCATCTTAAATTTCCTTTATCCTTTCCAAAACATTTAATGTTTTTTTTGTTTCTTTAACATCATGTACACGAACGATATCGGCACCGTTTATAACCGAAATTATATTTGCCGCAATTGTTGCCGCAGGTCTTTCATCCAAATTTTTTGTTCCTATTATTTCACCCAAAAAACTCTTATTTGAAAGTCCGATAAGCAACGGAACATTTAATGCTTTAAATTCAAATAATCTTTTTATTATAAGTAAATTATCGGCGACGGTTTTTCCGAAACCTATACCCGGGTCAATAATAATACTTTCTTTTTTTATTCCGCTATCCAATGCAAAATTAATTTGTTCGGATAAAAAATTAAAAATTGTGTTTAATGTATTATTATATCTTATATTTTGTTGCATGGTCAAAGGATTTTTTTTCATGTGCATTAAAACAACGGCAGCATTGTTTTTTGCAACAACTTTTGCCATTTCTTTATTTTTATATCTTAATGCATAAATATCATTTATAATATCGGCACCTTCGGCTAATGCAACCCGTGCAACTTCCGGTTTATAAGTATCTACCGATACCGGCATTTTTGATTTTTTTCTGAACAGTTTTAAAAATTTTTTTATTTTTTCCGTCTCAAATTTAACCGAAACAGGCTTTGAACCGGGTCTTGTCGATTCAGCACCGACATCAATAATATCGGCACCGTCTTTTTGCATTTGCAAAGCGGTTTCTGCGGCAAACGATTCATCTTCTATTCCGTTTTGAAAAAAAGAATCGGGTGATAAATTTATTATACCCGTTACAAGTGTTTTATGTAACGATATTTTTTTATTTGCACAAACTATTTGTTTTAATTGAAATGAATTTATATCATTGATTTTTTGTGCTAAAAGTTTAAGCCCGAAAGGCTGCCCGTTTATTTTTAAAATCA
Organism: Candidatus Ruminimicrobium bovinum; assembly: GCA_900316875.1. GTDB lineage: Bacteria > Elusimicrobiota > Endomicrobiia > Endomicrobiales > Endomicrobiaceae > Ruminimicrobium > Ruminimicrobium bovinum. The sequence goes on along the minus strand of ONEP01000069.1, from coordinate 7,390 downwards.
ATTTTTCTATTTGGTTTGTGTTTGCACATATAACTATATTTGATTTACCTTTTTTAAATAAAGAAACATCTTTACTTACGGCAACATCACAACCGCAAGAAATTGCTTCCTGTTTTAAAACATTTGCGGCTCTGTTATCAATATTTTCAACTACAAAGGAATTACCAACAATTTTTTTTGCAAGTTTTTCATAAACATACTCGTCACATTTTGAACTTGCAATTATTTTTATTGCATCTTTTATGGTATCTGCTTTTATTTTTTTTACAATCATTTTATTTTAATAACGAAAGGGCTTCGGAACGGGTTCTTGCATCCTTTAAAAATATTCCTCTCATTGCGGAAGTTATCATTTTTGCACCCGGCTTTCTAACCCCCCTCATCGTCATACATAAGTGTTCGGCTTCTATTACAACCATTGCACCTCTTGGTTGAACCGTTTTCATTATTGTATCCGCAATTTGTTCCGATAATCTTTCCTGCAGTTGTAACCTGTGTGCAAATGCTTCCACTACACGAACAAGTTTTGAAACGCCTACAATTCTTCCTTTTTTAGGTAAATATGCTATATGAACTTTTCCGGAAAAAGGTAACAAATGATGTTCGCACATTGAATATAATTGAATATCTTTGACTATAACAATTTCTTCGTATTCTTCGGTTTGATAATGAACCGATATTAAATTATTAATATCTTCATTGTAACCGGTAAAAAACTCCTCGTAAAATTCCGCAACTCTTTCGGGAGTTCTTTTTATGCCTTCTCTTTTTGTATCTTCGCCGAAGGCATCCAACATCATCGATACTGCTTTTTGAAATTTTTGTTTATCAAATTTTCTTGTTTTCTGTTTCATTTTTTTCTTCTTTATAACAATTTATAATTTACAATATAGAACGTATCAAAAGACATTTAAAAATATTTTTCTTTTTGACAGTGCAAAAACCACAATTTATAATGTAGAATTTATAATCAACTACAACTATAATTTTAAAAATTTCTTTTGAAGCACGACTTGGAGCCGCTTATAAGTGCAGAAATTTTTAGAGTAAAAAACTATAAATTCTATTAGTTTTTTAGTGCGATATGTAGAGAAATTTTTGATTACATTAGGTCGTTCAAAAATTTTGAGTTATCGCACGGCTTTAAAAATTTCAAACGAATGGCGACACTGAGTGCGAAAAAGAGAATTTTTAAAAAAATTTTTAAAGAACATATATTTTACATTCTAAATTACACATTAAACAAATCGTTTTGTGACGTATTTTCTTTTTTTCTCGGTTTTCTCGTTTTAGAATGTTGCTCTTGTTTTGCATCTTGTTCGTTTTTTTCTTCTTTTTTTATTTCCGTATCTTTTGCCGATTCTTGTTCAAGTTCAACCTGTTTCCGTTCAACTTCTTTAGGTTCAACTTTAATTTCCGGCTTTTCCCGAACCGGTTGTTTGATTTCCGTTTGTGCAACATTTACGGGTTCTTCTTTTTTCAAATCCAACGGTTCGCCTTTCATTATTTTATCAACTTCTTCACCGGTTAAAGTTTCTTTCTCAATTAACCCTTTAACCAAATTATCAAGTTTATCCCTGTTTTCTTCCAAAATTTTTCTTGCGGTATCTTTTGCTTTTGTAATAATTGCTTTAATTTCATCGTCAATAAGTTCGTTTGTTTTATCGGAATGTTTTTGTGTTCTTGAAATATCTCTGCCTAAGAAAACTTCTTCACTGTCTTTTTCCAAAGCAAGTGTTCCTATTTTGTCACTCATACCGAATTCGGTAACCATTCTTGTTGCAATTTTTGTTGCACGTGCAATATCATTTTGTGCACCTGTGGTTATTTCGTTAAACACCAATTCTTCTGCAACTCTTCCGCCCATAAAAATTGCAAGCCGTCCTTCAATTTCGGTTTTTGATGTTAAAAATTTATCTTCCAACGGAAGCTGTAAAGTATAACCTAATGCCCTTCCGCTTGCCATGATGGTAACTTTATGAACAGGGTCCATATTCGGAATAACTTTTGCAACTATTGTATGCCCTGCTTCATGGTAAGCGATAACGGATTTTTCCCTGTCGGATATTACCCTTGATTTTTTCTGAGGTCCTGCAAGAATTTTATCTATTGCAGCCTCAAAATTTTTCATGTTAACACTGTCTAAATTTTGCCTTGCCGCAAGTAAGGCGGCCTCGTTTGCAAGGTTTGCCAAATCGGCACCGACAAAACCGGAAGTTCTTCTTGCAATAACTTTTAAATCAACATCTGAACCCATTTTTATATTTTTTACATGAACTTTTAAAATTGCTTCCCTGTCGTTTAAGTCGGGAGTATTTACCATAACCTGCCTGTCAAACCTGCCAGCCCTAAGCAATGCCTGATCTAAAACATCCGGTCTGTTTGTGGCAGCTATTATAATTACGCCTTCTTTTGAATCGAAACCGTCCATTTCAACAAGCAACTGATTTAATGTTTGTTCTCTTTCGTCGTGACCGCCGCCAAGCCCGGCACCTCTTTGCCTGCCTACGGCATCTATTTCATCTATAAATAACAAACAAGGGGCATGCTTTCTGCCTTGGTCAAATAAATCCCTTACCCTTGAAGCACCTACACCTACAAACATTTCAACAAATTCAGAACCGCTTGAAGAAAAGAAAGGAACACCGGCTTCACCGGCTACGGCTTTTGCAAGTAAAGTTTTACCTGTTCCGGGAGCACCTGCAAGCAAAACACCTTTGGGAATTTTTCCGCCGAGCTTTTGAAACTTTGCCGGATTTTTTAAAAATTCTACTACCTCCTGCAGTTCTTCTTTTGCCTCTTCGCAACCTGCAACTTCTTTAAATGTTATTTTATTTTTATCGTTACCGGCAAGTTTTGCTTTACTTTTACCGAAACTCATTGCCTGCTTTCCGCCCATCTGAAAGCCACGCATCATCCATATCCAAAAGATAATTAAAAGTATTATAGGACCCCAACTCATTAAAAGCGGACCTATCCACCCGTTTTGCGGTTTAGCTTCAAATTTTGCAACTTTATTTTTTTCCATATCTTCAACAAGTTTCGGGTCTTCCAAACGAACGGTTTTAAATTTTTGTATTGAACCGTCGGCAGCTTTCATTTCGCCTTCAATGGAATCTGGAGAAATTAAAGCATTTATAACATTGCCTTGTCTGATACTTTGTTTAAAATCGGAATAAGGCAAATCCTGCTGTTTGCTTTTGTGCCTTGCAGACTGCATAAACGACAACAATATTACAAACAGGACTATCCAAAATATAAAGCCCCACGAATTATTAGCTTTCATAAACAACCTCTTATTTTAAAATTCCTATGTAAGGCAGGCCTCTGTATTTACCGTTATAATCCAAACCGTAGCCCACCAAAAAACCGTCTTTTACTTCTATGCCTTTATATTTAACTGAAACTCCTCTGTATTTTTTAACCGTTCTGTTAACAAGCGAACATAATGTTACCGTTTTTGCTTTGTTTTTTAAAATTAAATTTTTTAAATAATATAAAGTTCTTCCCGTATCACATATATCGTCAACTATAAGAACATCTTTATTTTTCACATCAACATTATTTTTAATTTTAACGGCTATTTTTTTTGAACTTTGTCTGCCGTTATATGACGACACTTTTATAAAATCAATTTCAAAATCAATTTTTAATTTCCTTATTATATCGCTGCAGAACACAACACTGCCGGAAAGTACCGACAATATAAGCAATTTTTTATTTTTAAAATCTTTATTTATTTTTTTTGCTATATCGGCAACTCTTTTTTCTATTTGCTGCCTGCTAAAAAGTTTTATAATTTTAGAATTTGATTTTTCCATTTTAAACTATTATTATATTCAAAATTCATTGATAAATCAAATATTTCCGAAAATATTAAAATCACAGACAACAACACAATGAAATATCTTATTAATTAAAAAAACAGATTGCGCAATGCAAAAAATTTTAAATATTTTGTATAATAGCTTGCATATATACAATAAACGAGGAGAAAAAATGAAAAAAATTTCAATTTTGTTTATAACATTGCTTGCTTGTTTAGGTTGTACAACTTATAACAGCGAAATAAAAAATAATTCTTATGCACCGGTTGCTTCAATGCAAGTTTTAAGGAATGCACCTTTAATGAAAACGGCAGAATCCATTTTGTTTTTTAATAAAGAAAATATTGAAAATATTGATGAACTTTTTAAAAACAGAAATAATGACGACAGATATTTTTGGCTTAAGCAAGATGAAACTTCAAAATTATATGTGTTAACAAAAACCATAGATTCTTTTTTGGAAAACAGAAATAAAATATTCACGGTACCTACTTATGTCAGTTTCAGATATATGCAGGATTTGGTAAACACTGCAGGCAGTAATGAAGAAGTTGATTTGATAGAAAATAAAACAACGGTAACAAAAGAAGGCAAGAATTTAAAATACGAAACGGAAAGAAAAGAATTTTTCAAAGATGAAATAATTAAAAACTTATATTTGGAAGGATTAAATATTGTTGAAGATTACGACAAGGCAAAATATGTGATAAATATTACCACAATTGAAGACGGTGTTATGGATAAATTCAAATTCGGGTTGTTTTATGTATTTTGGAAAACGTCCGGAATAATTTATTTAAAAGTGGAAATTATAGATATAAAAGAAAAGAAGGTAATATTGGAATACTATATGAAAAACAGGTCTGTTTATAAAGATACAAGATATATTTATTTTATTCCTAAAATAAAAATGACAGAAGATTTGGAATACGAATATTAATCAACCGGTATAATTCTATTTAATTTTTACTGCCGGGATTGTTTTTAATTGACCGCTTTTTGTAGTGTATTGATATATTCCCACTTGTTTTGCCGATTTTCCTTCGGGAATATTTATTTTTTGTTCATCATAATATAAATCATCGTCATCACCTAAAAGAAGCATTAATATTTCATTTGAAAAACCGCCGGCTTTTACAAGTGCGGCATTAGGTTTTAATACCTGAAAAACTTTTAATATTTCTTTTTCTTTTGCAATTATATCTCCGTCTTTCTTTTTTGAAAACAATGTAATTCCGGTTAATTTCTTTTCTTCCGGGTTTATATTTTCCTGTTTTTCATCTTGAGAAACAAAATTTTTAAAACTGTTCATAAATGTTTCGGCAAAAGATGTCATTTGTTCAACATATTTTTCCGCCTGTTCGGCTTCTTTTTTACTTTTATCATCACTGTTTTCCGCAAAAATTCCAACACAACAAAACAACATTGCAACAATTGATAAACTTATTATTTTTTTCATTTTATTACTCCTATAAATTTCATTAAGGATATTATATAAAATTTTTGTTGTATCATTTAAACATAAAAACTATTAAATTCGAACAATACCATATAACAAGCTTAGGACTTTTTTTCAATTGGAAGTTCTTTTACGGGCCAGCCGTAATCTTGATATTTTGTTACCGGTATTCCATGTTTTTGCACATAGTTTGCAAGAACTTCGGCTCTGTGTTTTTCTCTGCGAGTTTCATCGCTGTTAACTGCATGAAAATCTTCATATTTATCACCGAAAATTCCTTTGGCACTCGGTAAATTTTTTGAACCGTCCTCTACTTGCTCAAAATCCGTTACTTCAAAACCTTCATCTGTTTGTTTAATGTGCATAAGTCCGGGGTGGCTTCCTCCGGATACCGTTTTAAGAATATCTCCTTCTATATTATAGTTAAATACCCAAAAATCACCCCAAACAAGAATATCATCGGAATTTCTTTCGTCTACGGCTACAACAGTTTGGAAAGGAACACAAATTTCTCCCTCAAGGTATTTACTGCCGATTTCATTTATTAAGTATCTTTCAATGGCAGGGAAATATGTTGTTTCAATATTATTGTTTTCTTGTTGTAATGAAATGTTTTCATTTACGGTGCTTGTAACAACCGAATTTGATTTTTGCTCCTCAATATTTTCCTGTTTGTTTTGACAGGAAACAAATACAAATACTGCAAAAACCGCAATAAGTATAATGTTTTTATTCATATTTTTCTCCTAAGTAAAATTATATTTTTTATTTCCCGTTGGAATTTTTTTGTATTTTTTTACTTGGTATTTCCTGAAATTCAAACCTGTATTTTTGCTTTACATCGGGATATTTTTTACGGTCAACTTCCGATACAAACATATCAAACGGTCTTATATATAAACCGGTATTACCGTATAAAGCTCTATACACTACATATTTTTCGCCGGTTTCACTATGAGTTGCAACATCTTCAACAAAATAGTAATCACCTTTAAAATGTTTATATATTCCTTTTTTAAGTTCCATAAAACTTCCTCTAAATATTATCTTTTTAATATTATACTATTTTTAACAGTAATTACGGGAATTTAAAGGATAATAAAATACAGGTTATCCCATAATTGTATTGTTTATTTTTTTATTAAAAAAATACCGGTTATTACAAGAAAAAAACCTAAAACATTAAATAAAGAAAGTTGTTCACCGAATACAAGAAAACCGACGATTATTGCCGTAAGCGGTTCAAGTGCACCTATTATTGAAGTTTTTGTAGCACCTATAAGTTTTATTGCAACATTTACGGCTTCTATAGCAACTATTGTAGGTATTATTGCCAAACCTAAAACATATAACCATTGAGCAGGTTTTGTAAGCAACTGAAAATCAAGTCCGAACCTTAAACATATAAAATAAAAAACTGTTCCTGAAAGCATAACATAAAATGTTACTTTTTCGGTTTGCATATATTTTATGCTTTTTATTGTTTTTACAAATATCATATATAAAGCATACATTATTGCACCGCATAAAGAAAAAATAAAACCTAAAAATTTTCCGCCGGTGTGCATTTCGCCTGCATAATTTAAAAGGGCAACTCCCAAAAAGGCACAAGCAATTGAAACAACTGTTATTTTTGTAAGTTTTTCGTGAAAAAACAATGTCATAATTAAAGCAACTATTACAGGATAAACAAAAACTATCGTGCAGGCAATGCCGGAATCTATATATTTTAAAGCGGCAAATAAAGCAATGGAAGATACGGCAAAAGTAATTCCTACAAAAAATAATACAATAAATTCTTTAACCGTAACGGATAAATTTATTTTTTTATGAACCTTTAAAATATACAAATAAATTAATAATGCGAATAAATATCTGTAAAACAACGAATTTGATACCGACGAACCGGTATTGTATAACAATATGGCAAACAAAGGATATAAACCGTAACTAATTGAAGATATTATTGCATCAATAAAACCTATTCTTACCGCTCTTTTCATAATCGTTCTCTAAAAAACAATGTAAGATTATACCAAAAAAAGTACGGTTTGTCGTTGGCTTACATCAATTTTGTCAAACATAAAAGCAGGCGGGAGTTTTG
>ONEP01000199.1 GCA_900316875.1 Candidatus Ruminimicrobium bovinum | reverse complement strand
TTTAAGCGGAAATGCGGACGATTTATGCGAAAAGTTAGATAAAGGGTTACTTGATTTTGCCATTCTAATAGAACCGGTAAACATATCAAAATACGATTATATAACCTTACCCAAGAAAGACAAGTGGGGCATAATCATGAAAAAGAATTGTTCTTTAGCAAAGAAAGAAAATGTTAAATTTGAAGATTTAAAAAGTTTGCCGCTTATAGTTTCAAGCCAATTACTGAAAAAAACTTCTGTTAACGACATATTTTTCAAATGGTTTAAAGGAAATTTAAAGAATTTAAATATCGTTGCAACTTACAACCTTTTTTATAATGCGGGATTAATGGTAAAGTCAGGTATAGGATATGCTTTAATTTTAGATAAACTTGCAAACACGGCATCAAATTCGAACTTAACTTTTAAACCGTTAAGCCCGAAACTCGAATCCAATTTAAATATCGTTTGGAAAAAATCTCAACTGTTTTCTCCCGCCGCAAAAATTTTTTTGGAAAAATTGAAACAAATTTTCTAAAATGTATTTCAATTTTTATTTTCAAATTGTAATCAACAGTGACAGAATAAAATTATTTAAAAAAGCGGGAATATAAAATGTGTTTTAAAAACAGAAAACTAATAGTTCGGTTATTGTTTTTATGCATGTCGGTAACATTAATAACAGGATATTTGTTTTATAACGAAATAAATAATATTCCAACAATTTCAGACTTTTTAGGAACATGGACGGAAGTAACTGCCGGCAGAATCTATGTGGAAATTAACAAAAAAGATAACAAAATAGAAGTGGTTTACGGCGGTTCAAGTTCCGCATATTCGCACAGTGAATCAAAATTTGAGTGTGAATACGATAAGAAAACAGGTAATTTGGTTAGTTTCGGAGCGACACATACAGATCAATTTTTATCTTGTAACGGTTACAGTTATGAAGATAACATGGAAAAATTTTTTGAATATTACGACAAAAATCCCGAATTGGCTAAAGACGAATATAAAACATACACCGATGATAAGAAAAGAGTTATAAAAATTAAAAAAGGTACCAAAGACCATTTTATAGTTGATGACGAAGAATATATGGATGAAGAAAAGAAAACTGAAATCAAACAAAATTATGAAAATATGGGCTTATATTTTGAAGACGACAAGGATACAGTTTTTTATAAATATAAAAAATAAAAACAAAGAATATAGGAGCAAATTATGAATATTGGTGAATTAAGGAAAAATAACGAATTAATAGATTTGTTTTGTTCTATTGCGGAAATTCCGTCACCGTCATTAAAAGAAGAAAAAGTTATAGATTGGATTTGCAATTATTGCAAAGCAAATAATTTGCCATATGAGACGGATGATTATAAAAATATATACATAACAATACCTGCAACTGATACAACAAAAAAACCGATTTTGTTATCCGCACACATGGATGTTGTAGGAGATGATTCCCCTGTTGTTCCTTATTTGGACGGTGATTTAATAAAAGCCGAAGGCAGAACTCTCGGGGCGGACGATAAAGCAGGTGTTGCAAATGCATTATATTTTGCAAAAGAACTTGTAAAAAGGTTTGATATAAAGCACGGCGGATTAGAACTTCATTTTACAAGAGATGAAGAAAACAAAATGACCGGAATAAAAAATACGGATTTTTCAAAAATAAATTCACAGTATGTGTTAGTATTGGACAGTGATGCTCTCGGACAATGCTTGGTTGCAGGTGCAAGTTATGTTGATGTAAGTTTAAAAGTAACCGCACCAAAAGGCGGACATTCCGGAAACGATATCGGAGATAACACAAGGAAAAATGCAACAAAATTAATTGCGGATTTGGTTTCGGATATGCCGCAAGGAGTATTTTACAATGAAGACGGTAAGGTTGTAACTTCCTGCAATATAGGCGGAATTTTATCAGGAAATTTAAATATTACAAATGTTATAAATACCGATGCTGCAGCAACATATTCAATAAGAAGCTCAAACAAATCAAAAGAAAACGAACTTATACAAACCATGCAAAAGACAGTTGATGAATTTAATAAAAAATATGAAGGTATTGCAACTGCAACTATTGTTTTTAACGAAAAAGTACCGATGTTTGAAAAAAATCAAGACGAATATATGCCGAATTTATTTGCAAAAATTGCTAAAACAATAGGGATAGAACCGGAAATTTCATCATTCCATGCAGGAGCAGAAACTCATATTTATGCCAATAAAACAAATGCTAAAGGTGAAAAGTTTTCCCCGTATTTAATAGGATTGGCAACCGTATGTAATATGCATTCCGCTAACGAATATGTTGACTATAAAACAATGATAAAAGGTCAAGAATTATTAAAAGCTTTATTTGAAGCTTATAATTCTTAAATTTTTGCAAAGTTAACTTAACTATGATAGAATAAAATCACCATACAGCAGGAGGCATTATATTATGGAAGTTATTCAAAGTTTTACCATAGATCACACACACTTAAAACCGGGAATATATGTTTCAAGAGAAGATAAAGATTTTACCACATTTGATTTGCGAATTATAGAACCTAATAAAGAACCTGCTGTTGCTCCTTCCGCCATGCATAGTATGGAACACTTGATGGCTACATGGTTTAGAAATTCACAAGTTAAAGATGATGTGGTATATATAGGGCCTATGGGGTGTCTTACAGGTATGTATATCGTTATGACGGGAAAATATACCGTGCAAGATATGCGTAAACTTACAATCGAGTGCCTTGAATGGATTTTAAAACAAACGAAAGTCCCTGCCGCGGAACCTGAAAGTTGCGGTAATTATCTGTTACACGATTTGCCTATGTGCAAATGGGAAAGCAAAAGATATCTCGATCGTCTAAAAAATAATTTTCACAGCGAATATACAAAACTTCAAATTAAACTTGAAGACGGAAAAACCTTTGCCGATGCATAGAATTATTCCACAGTTTCAATGTAAAAACTGACAGGACGAAAACCGTCGTTGCAAGAAATCATTGCCGAATGTTTATTTTTCATCCAACCGTCAAAAAAATCCCCGCCGCCTTCGGCAAGTGCTTTAACAAACTTTTCCATACTATCCCAAGCACTGTCACATAAATTTTGCGGTTTTTGGGCATCATAAGAAACAAAAACATCACCGATTTTTATATCGCAGGCATGCTCTATCGGATTTTCATATTTTTGTATTAAATCAGAATATTCAGTTTGTTTAACGGCAGTAATTTTTACGGCTTTCATAATTGCTTTTCTAAGTATTATAAACTTACATCAACAATTAAAGCCATTTAGAAGCCCAAGTTTTAAGGTCTTTTTCCGAAACTCCGGAAGAAAATCTTTTACCGTTATCAACTTTGGCTTTCGGTGCCAACTTTTGCATAATGCTGCCGGAATCACCCATTCCGGAACCGCCTGAAGTTGCAAAAGGAATAACCTGTTTACCCGAGAAATCGTAACTTTCCATAAATGTATCTATAATGGAAGGTTCTCTATACCACCAAATAGGAAAACCTACAAAAATAACATCATATTTGCTCATATCGGTAACTTTGTTTGCAATGGCAGGTCTTGAACTTCTGTCGTCCATTTCAACGGAACTTCTGCTTTTTTTATTTGTCCAATCCAAATCCGCATTTGTATAAGGTTGTGCGGGTTTTATTTCAAACAAATCCGCTCCGATTGCTTTGGAAAGTTTATCTGCAACACCTGCTGTTACACCGCTTGCACTGAAATATGCCACTAAAACTTTTTTGTTACTTTTTGCTTCTGCCATAACTTCGCCTCCGTTATTATTTTTAAATACAAAAATTGTTCCGACAAAAACTACAATTAATACTGCCGCAAAAATTTTTAATTTCATAAAAACCCTCCAAAGTTTTGTTATATATTATATTTTTTTATTTATAAGGATTCCAAATATCGTTTGTTTTATTTTTTAAAAGATTTTTATAATATTTTTTCTTTTTTTGTAAAATTTCCATTTGCTTTTGTAATTCTTTTAAATGTTCCTGCAATTTCTTTTCCTGATTAAAAATTATTTTTGCTCTCTGCGGTATTGTCTTATTACCTTTTAGGCACAAGTTTATATAAGTTTTAATATCACTTATGGACAAATCTGTTGCTCTTAAGCAATGAACTGTTTTAAACCAAGACAAATCATAATCAGAGAACATTCTTATATTACTTTGTGTTCTTGTAACAAAAGGTATCAACCCTTCGTTATCATAATACCTGACTGTATGTGCGGAAACACTCATAATCTTTGCAACTTCTTTCACGGTATATTTTGGAGTTTTATCTAAAGGTTCTTCTTTTTTTATTTTTTTCATAAAAATTCTCCGGAAAATTTGAAGATTTGAAGAGCGGAAATTAAACAGCACGGAATACCAAATTTTTAAATCTTCATTTTTTAATCTTTTCAGTTTATCAACTATTGTTAAATTATACTACATTAGAGTTACTATAAGTCAAATTTTTTTTGATTTATAAAAATTCAATTTGATAAAATAGAGCATATAAAATTTATATAAAGTTTAAATTAACGGGAGTATTATGAAAAAATTATTATTTTTATTATTGACATTTTTTGTTTTAATCGGCTGTGCACAAACGGAAACCGTTGAAGAAAAACCGAAATTGATAGGTATGGCAAACCCGTGGACAGATTGCGGGAAAGATTTAAAGCAAGCTGCCGAAATTGCAGGTTTTACTTTTCCGCTAATCCTTTCAAACTGTGATGTCAGGGCAATGAAGGGAATGATAGAAATAAATTATCCGTTAGATGATGTTAGAAGTGTTTGTGTCAGAAAAACCGATACGGAAAAATTTTCAAACAACGGTGATATAAGCGGAGTTTATAATAAATATCCAGTAAACAAAGAATTTATGCTAAAAAATGCCGTTCCCTTAAAAATAAGAGGGACCGAAGATAAAATATATGTTATGAATATGGCTGCATCAAGCGGCTATTATTCCGCTTATTGTAAAGAAGGTATGACAATACAGGAAATTGAAGAAATATACAATATTATAGCCGAAGCGGAAACAAAAGAACTTTATCCTAACTAATAAATTTTATTTTTAACGATTACTTTTCTAAGTTTTTAAGTGCTTCCGCATTGTTTTCGATAACCATTGCAACTTTTTTACAAGTTTTTATTTCGGAACATTCACCGCAAGTTTCATACTTTTTACTTAAAGCACATTGCCTTATTTGGCAAAATTTATCGCAAAATACAGTTTTTGTTCCGTCTATTCTGCAACCTTCACAATTAATCATTTCCGATGTAATAGTAATATTGTTTAGTTTGCTCCATTTGTCCGCAACTTTTTTTCTTAAATCGTTATCGTTATTTATTGTTGCTAACCTTGCTTCACATTTTTCACAATCCAACCCGCAATATGCAATAAATTTTTTCATATTTTTCTCCAACAGAAAATTTATTGTAAATTCCGACTTATTAACTTTATTTTACAATTACTTTTTCTTCTATCGGTTCGTTACCGTTTACGGTTAGTCCGTGTAAAGTGTAAAAGGATACCGATGGCACGCCCAACCAATTCTCTCTGGATTGTATATAAATTTTTTCCAAATATGCTTCAACATTATTTATCAATATTTTTACTTTAGGTTTTCCGTCAGTCATTAAAATTGTCATTGTTTTGTCATCAATAACTTTTAATGTTAAATCAAAAGTGTTGTCTTTTTCATTATATTTTGTTTTAAAACCGTAAATTTTTTTATCAGAAGTGTTTAATTTTTCTCTTTTTTTATTTTTTTCGGTAAAAGAAACCCAATAAGAGTCAACGGGATTTTCTTTATTAATTTGATTATTCGAATCCAACATTGCATCATAACAAACAATATTCGGATTTTTATTCATTTCTATATGAAACAATCTTAAAGGATTATCTGCAAATACAATACCGCAAAAAAAAGATAACACAACCAAACAAATAAATTTTTTCATTAATAATCTCCTATCTTTGTGATTTTCGTATTCTATAATAAATGGAACAATATGTCCAATATATAAAAATTTATATTTTCTCCAATAAAACTACCGTTTCAATATGGTAAGTTTGCGGGAACATATCCACAGGACAAACTTTTATAACCTTATATTTTTCATCTTTAGTAATAAGTTTTAAATCACGAGCAAGTGTTGACGGATTACATGAAACATAAACTATTTTTTTAGGATTTAAAAATAAAAGATGTTCTATTACATTTTCAAAAAGTCCTGCACGTGGCGGATCTATAATAACATAATCAAACTTTTTATTGTTCTTTTTTACCCATTCCTGTGCAGGTTGTGCAAAAAATTCTATGTTGCTTATATTATTTATTTGTGCATTATGTTTAGCACTTTCAATAGATTCTTTCACCTGTTCTACACCGACAACAGACCGGACATGCGGAGACAAACATATTCCTATGGCTCCCGTTCCGCAATACATATCAAGTAAAGTATCTTGTTTGGTTGGGTGTAAAAGTTCTATTACAGTATTATATAAAACTTCCGTTGCTTTTGTATTGGTTTGAAAAAATGAAAACGGTGCAACTGAAAAATTAAATTGTTTATCCGCAACGGTTAATGTTTCGGTAATGTTTTCGTTACCATACAACAATGTAACATTTTCGGCATTAACAGCATCGGAAAATTTTGAGTTCTGTGTCCAATATATACTTGAACAAAAAGATGATAATTGTTTTACCGCACTATCAAAAAAATTTTTGTTTATATCTTCTTGTTTGTTGGTGACGATATTTACAAGTAAATCACCGGTATTAACACCTTTTCTTAAAACCAAATGCCTAAAGAAACCTTCGTGAGATTTGTTGTTGTATGCTTTTAGACCGGTATTTATTGCAAACTTTTTTACTATTTCACATGCTTTTATAATATCTTCATGTGCAATATAACACGGAGGAACTTCCGAATACTTATAAAAACTCCCTTTGCAATGTAAACCTAATGAAAGACGGTTTAATGGTTGAACAGTTGAAGAGTTTAAAAGTTCATTGTAAAAACTGAACTCCATTTTGTTTCTGTAGTTCCATTGAACGGGACTTTGTTTTGCTTGAGGTATTTCTGTATCTAAAAAATTTAAAAGTTCTTTAACACAATCTGTTTTGAACTTTATTTGATTTTCATAAGCCGTATGTTCAAACGAACACCCACCGCATTTACCGAACGAAGAACATTTCGGTTCAATTCTTAACAGGGAACTTGTTAATATTTTTTCAAGTTTTGCTTCTCTGTAAGTTTTTTTATCTCTTGTAACAAAAACTTCGGCTTCTTCACCGGGAAGTAATCCTTCGGTAAAAAGAGCAATACCGTCTTCGCACCTGCACAAAACATTTCCCGGAAAAACTATTTTTTCAGCTTTAACTTTAATTATTTTATGTTTTAATGACGACATATTATTTCCTTATGATATATTTTCTATTTATTTTATCATATTTAAATTGTAAACTATATCGGTAGTAATTTATAATTAAATTTTTGTAAATAAAAAAATACAAAATATATTTAATTTTAACATTAAAATACATTACATTTTACAACTTATCTTTATTTTATATAATTTATGCAAGCATGGTTATCAACAAAAGATAAAAATAATGTGTACAAGTATTATTGCAAATACAAAAAAAGTTGCAATGGTTATCGGGAACAATGTGAAAGCACTTAAAAATTTGGAGAAAAAATGAATAACATAATAATTCGTTTAGAAAAAAAAGAAGAGTATAGAGAAGTAGAAAATCTTGTCAGAGAAAGTTTTTGGAATGTGTATCGTCCGGGCTGTTT
>ONEP01000100.1 GCA_900316875.1 Candidatus Ruminimicrobium bovinum | reverse complement strand
AACGGCAAAACGGCAACAGTGGAAAGGAGAGATTAGAGTTTAATAATCATGTTGACTGATTACACAAAAACAATACAAATTTTAAACCCATCGAATTCAATGGGTTTAGAAATAGAACCGATTCAAATGTATTTGCATTAATTCTGATTTTTTTGAACTACCGAGAAATCATCGGTAACTGAATTTTATATATATTTTGTTGGTGATATTACCAAAATTATTGGTAAGAGCGATAGAAAATAAAAAAATGGAAGAGAAAGGGCAAAGGTGAAAGTTTTGAAAAATCCCTAACTTCCCAAAGAGGAGTTGAACCTTCCCCCTTATCCCCAGTCCAATTCTGTTGAATTTTGGTTTTATTTTACGAAATACTTGCAAGGTTTTATTTCCAATTGCTTAGAAATTGTTGAATAATACAAGTCATAGAAATTACAAGGTTTTACCTTGTTTTCTAGACAATATTTATTTATAATCCTCACAACTTTTCTCTTATCTTCTATAGATACTTTCCTTCCAAAAATAATTGCATCTAAATCTTCAAATTTATAGTTTGCAATTCTATTTTGCTTATCTTCATATATAGTAAAGAAAGCTTCTCTTTTAAAAATTCTGTACTCTTGTTCATATTCCCAATTTTTCGATTTTGTACAAATGTAATCTTTAGCCTTTTTATGATAATTTACCATCCATTCCTTATCATTATTGTATTTTTTAAGACAACAACTAAATTTAGTTTGTTCATAATTGGCAAGCCAAAATTTATCGATTATAGCCAATGGTACACATCCTAATGAAGTAAAAAAATCAATTTCTGGATAATTATTTGAATATATAATCTTATTAAATTCATGTTTATGAAATTTTCTATTTATTTCAATTCCTTTATCACTACAACTCACTCCAGAAAGAGAATTCAAGTTAATATACATTGAATTATTCTCTTTTTCTATTTTATATTTTAAACAAATACCATTTTCATTATTAGCATAGTGTGCCCACATAGGTTCATTGCGAAATGTTGCAGAAAAACAAGCAACACAAGAATTTTTATACAATAACTTTTTAATATTTTTTATATACAATTCTGGAAAATCAAAAATTAAAATACTTATATTGTAAGTATCCTTATCTTTATACATATTGTTCATATATATTTTACTAAACTGATATAGATAATTAAACTTATTGATTTCGTTTAAAACATCTTCTTTAGAATATAATCCATTAATCAATAAATCTATTGTTCGTAAAGATCCTCGCCAAGTCTTTACTTCGTTATAAATTTCATTGTATTTTTTTTCTTCAAGAGGATTAATTTTCCATACAAACTTTCGTATTTCCGTATTTATTACTAAATATGCATAAAGATGTATGCTTTTTAAAATTAATAATATTTCATCTACTGTAAACTTTTTATTTGATTGTGCTAATTTTTTTGGAATATCAGCAATACATTGAAAACTAAAAAATTCATAATAAATTGATTTAAAAACAGTTTTAAATTCCGGCACATCTAAAGCATCTATTGATAAAAAAGCTAGTAAATGCTCAGTATCTATTTTCCCTCTTTTTTCCTTAATGCTTACATCACAACATAAATTCGTTAATACATATAAGTAATGTTTTAATAATCCCTGAAAAGCTATTTCATCCCCTTGCCAAACAATATTCATATAATCTTCCATTTGGTCGTTTAGTTCGTCCAGTTTGGCAAAATATATTTCAAGGTTTTCAAGTTCTTTGTATTCAAATAATTTATCTATTGAACGATAACGATATAAATATTCCATGTTTTAACCATTACTATGTTTCCGCAAAAGGTTTCAAACCCAACAAATCATCCTCAAAAGGATGACTTATTTTCTTATCCTTTAATTCTTGCTGTATTCCTTCTATATTTTTTTCTTCACTTTTTGTTAATTCTCTTAAGTTACTCATCCTTACTATCTCTTAATTCTCTGTAAATACTGGCTAACAGTAATTTCTTTATGAATTTTAGATTTTCCGCATCTTCTTATGCCGGTAATAACTTTTATAAAACTATTATTTTTATTGTTTATTAATTTATTAAGATAATAATCTCTTTTAAAAATCATTTACTCTCCTTTATAATAATTCACTTTACAAAAATGCATAAATCCGCATTTTTGTTTATTGTATTATTTAATATTATTTTTGTCAAAACAATAACAAATTTCTTGCTATCGTTTGTTGTTTTTTAAAGGATTTACGGATTTTTGCAGTTCGTTGTTTTTTATCGTTGTCGTTCAAGACTTTAATATTTTAGTTTAAAATAAAGGAAATAAAAAAATGTATAATTAACGGCACCGGATTGCCACAAAAATTTTTCAAAAATTTTTCGCATGACGAAAAAGGTGGAATTGCTTTGCTTCGCTCGTAACAGAAATTAAACTTTTAAGCGATAAATATCCCAAGGAAATATAAATTTTGTTTTTTCCGTATCGGTATTGTCACCGATAATACTAATACAATAAGATTTTGAAAGTTT
>ONEP01000072.1 GCA_900316875.1 Candidatus Ruminimicrobium bovinum | reverse complement strand
TCAAACTTATAAAAATTTAGAAATAATATTAATTGACGATGGTTCAACTGATAATAGCGGAAAAATTTGTGATGAATACGCTACAAAGGATAAAAGAATAAAAGTAATTCACAAACAAAATGGAGGAGTATCTTCTGCAAGAAACGTCGGACTTGATATTGCAAAAGGAGAGTATATTGGTTTTGTTGATAGTGATGATTACATAGAACCTGATATGTATGAAGAGTTATACAATACAGCAATAGAAACAAAAACAAAATTGGTTGTTTGCAATTACTTAAGAGGAGACAATGATTGTTGGATAGTAAATAGAGATTTCCCTGACAAACATATTTTAACAGTAACAGAAACTTATAAATATCTTTATAAATGTGAAAGTGTTTATACAAAACTGTTTAATAAAGATATTATTAAAAATATTTTTTTTAATGAAAACATAGCTTTTGGTGAAGACAGATTATTCTATATGGAAGCTTATAAAAGAGTTGATAAAATTGGTTGCTTGCCAAGTGCTAAATATTATTACAGAAGAACTATAAATTCTGCTACAAGTTGTAGTCATTTCAAAAAAAACTTTTTAGGTTTTATTGATGTTTTAACTTTAGAAATGGATTTTGCTGAAAAAAACAATTTAATCGATCTAAAAAATTTTTTATATAACGAACAAATAAATATAGCAACCAAATGGCTTGGATTTATTGCCGCTGAAGACGAACCTGACATTGAAAGTGCAAAAACACTTCTAAAATATATTAAAAAAAATCTTTTTAACTTTTTTAAAACAAAATCAAAAATTAATAAAAAATTTTTTATTTTAATTGCTTGTATAAATTTTAAATTAGCAAGCTTAATTTACAAACTATTGTTAAAACTAAAGGTAATAAAATGAAAAAAATAAAAAAATATATAAAAAATAAAATTCCTTTCAGTAAAAAAATATATAAACAATTTATTTATTTAATTCAATACTTTCAATATTTAATTGTAATACAAAGGCAAAAAAAAGTTTATAAAAATTTATGTTTAGTTGCAAAACAAAATAAAAGAAAAATAAGAATAGCTTTTTTAGTAAATGAAAACGAAAAATGGTGTTGTCAAAGTTTGTATGATAAATTAAAACAAAGTAATCATTTTGAGTCGATTATTTTCTTAACATCAATTGATCATAGAATAGATATTAAAGAAAAGAATAAAAAGAATATTGAATTTTTTAATAAATATTGTGAGAACATTCAAATTGTTTACGATATTAAAAATGGAAATTTTTATAATTTAAAAAAATACTCTCCTGATATTGTTGTTTATCAACAACCATGGGATATATCAAAAAAACAAAACATATTTTCTATAAGTAAATTTGCTTTAGCAATATATATACCATATTGTTTTGTAGAATCTTGGAAAATAATAGAATCTCACATTATAGATTTTAATTATTTGCTATTTAGAAAATATATTTCACATACTTTAATAGAACAAGAATATATAAGAAAAGGGTATAAAAGAAAAAATTTAAAAATAGTTGGTTATCCAAAATTAGAAAAATATTTAGATAATAAAAAATATGAAAAAAAATACATAATTTATGCCCCTCATTTTTCTGTAAAACAAACTACAATAAAATTTGGAACTTTTGATTGGAATGGAGAATTTATTTTAGAATATGCAAAAAAACATCCTGAATTTAATTGGATTTTTAAACCTCATCCACAATGCAAACATAGTTTTATAAAAGCTAAGATATTTAAAAATATAAATGAGTTTAATGATTATTATAATGAATGGGGAAAAATTGGAATCGTTTATGATAAAGGTAATTATATAGATTTGTTTAAGCAAACAAAATGTTTAATTACTGATTGTGATAGTTTTCTCATAGAATTTTTACCTACAGGTTATCCTGTAATAAATTTAAAAAGAGCAGACTCTAATCCTCTATTACAAATTACACAAGAAATAATAAAAACTTACTATCAAGTTTATAATTTAGAAGATTTAAAAAAAGTTTTTCTTGATGTTTTGGAAAATAATATAGATATAAAAAAACAAGATAGATTAGAATTGATAAATAGATTAGGGCTTGTTACTGAGGCATCTGATAATATTATTGAAGATTTAGAAAATATTTTCTATCAAGATAATATAAAAAAAGATAAATAAAGAAATTAACAAACTATAATAGCCAAGTATTATTTATTTGAAATAGAGGTGTTTCACTTGGATAAAAACAAATTAATAATAAAAAAATTACTTGTTAGAGATTTGAATTATTATCAAATTGAAAAATTAATAAGAGATGCATTTTCTGTTATAGTAAAAAAAGGAATAAATGCAGTATCTGCAAATATAACAATAGATAAAATTATAGCTAAGCAAGTAAATGAAACTTTTTCAATGTTTTATGATAATGATATAGTAGGGATACTAATATATCGGATACAAGATAATATTTGTTATGTGGATAAATTGGCAGTATCCACTAAATATCAATCTTTAGGCATAGGAAAAACTTTAGTTAATGAATTATTTGATGAATGTAAAGTTTTGAAAATAAAAAAAATTTGGCTTTATACATTTGAATATAGTCGTAATATGAAATTTTATGAATCATTAGGTTTTATTAGATGCGATGTAACACATAATCCAAATTATTATTTTTCAATAATTTATTCTAAATATTTCAACAAGAATAAAATTAGAGATTATTTTTTATATTTCAGATATAGCCTAAAAAATTTTTTATATAAAAAAATAATTTATAAAACTCCTAATAAAATTACATATATTGGTTTAATATTATTAAAACTAAAAAACTTTATTAAAAAATATGTCTTTAAAAAATGAAACTATTAAAGGAACTATTTGGAGTTCTATAGAAAAAATATCTTTTCTTGGGATACAATTTATTTTACAAATTGTACTTGCAAGATTACTCACTCCAAAAGATTATGGAATTATTGGTATATTGGCAGTTTTTATTGCAGTATCAAATACATTTATTGATTCAGGTTTTACATCTGCATTAATACAAAAAAAAGATAGAACAGAAGTAGATTTTTCAACGGCTTTTTATTTTAATTTGGTGATATCAATGATTTGTTATAGTATTTTATATTTTTCTGCACCATACATTGCGAAATTTTATCAATTGCCTATTTTAACTTCTATTACAAGAGTATTGTCTGTTAGCTTAATATTTATGGCAATATCTGCAGTTAATAGAACAAAGCTTCAAATAAAATTGGATTTTAAAACTCAAGCAAAAGCAAGTTTAACTTCAGCTATATTATCCGGGATAATAGGAATTTATTTGGCATATAAAGGTTTTGGTGTATGGGCTTTGGTTGCACAACAAGTAAGTAATTCCCTCTTTAATATGTTATTTATGTTTGTTTTAATTCGTTGGAAACCATTATTTGTTTTTTCTTTTACATCATTTAGAAAAATGTTTTCTTATGGCATGAATTTAATGTTTTCTAATTTATTAGATAATATTTATATTAATTTTAGACCTCTTATTATCGGCAAATTTTTTTCAGCCTCAACTTTGGGACTATATTCAAGAGCTTATCAATTTGCAAGTTTCCCTGTAAATATGTCCAATAGTATTTTTGTAAGAGTTGCTTTTCCTTTATTTAGTAAGGTTCAAGATGATTTAACAAAATTACTAAATATTTATCGTAAATTTTTAAAAATAATATTTGGTATTTATATTCCTATAATTTTTTGTTTATTTCTTGTTTCAAGACCTTTTATTATTGTTTTTTTAGGTAATAAATGGTCTGGTTCTATTGTATTATTAAGAATTTTATCACTCGCTTTTATGTTCAGTTGTTTCACAAATATTAATGCTTCTCTTCTGCTATCAAAAGGATATAGCAATATCGTTTTAAAGTTAAATCTTATTCGGAAAGCAATAGCAATATCAATTTTTTTTATAATGTTGCCATTTGGATTGAATGCAATATGTTGGGGAATATTTATATATGGATTAATTTCATTATTTTTAGGAATGTTTTTTGTAAATAAAAATTTTAATTTAAATTATAAAATTCAAATTTTTGATATTCTTCCAATATATATTGTTTCTATAATTTGCACAATTATTTCTTATTTAATGTTTATGTCTATCATCTCAAATATTTTGCAATTAATATTGTTAACTGTTTCATTTGGCACATTGTATTTATCTATATCATGGTTTTTTAAATTTGATTTTTTAACAGAAGGTATTAATTTATTAAATAAAAAGCTATTAAATAAATAGGAGTAGATAATGAAGAATACAAGTAAAAGAATAATAACTTTTGGCGTTTTTGATATGTTTCATTTTGGACATTTAAATTTATTTAAAAATATAAAAAAACAATTTGGACATGATAGTTTTTTAATAGTTTGCGTTCAAAGTTCAGAATGTATTTTAAAATATAAACCAAATAGTAAAATTTTATATTCAACAGAAGAAAGAGTAAAGATGGTTAAAAATATTAAATTAGTTGATGATGTAAAAATTTATGATGATATAGATATAGATATACAACAAATAGATTTTGATGTTTGGGTAAAAGGACCTGATCAAGAACATAGCGGTTTTCAAAAAGCCATAGAATATTGTAAACAAAACAATAAAGAAATTTTTATTATGAATAGGACAGAAGGAATTTCTTCATCATATATAAAAAATATAGTCGGTGATTTTAAAATAAAATAATAGTGGAGTATTTAATATGAATGAAAGAAATATAGGAATAGATTTACTTCGATTGTTGGCGATGTTTATGATAGTTTTATTACATATTAATTTAAGAGCATACTTATACATTGATTTCTTGTCCATTTACGTTTTTGAATCATTTTCAATAGTTGCAGTAAATTGTTTTGTTTTAATTTCAGGATTCTTTTTGATAAAACAACAATTTAGACTAAAAAAACTAACATCTTTAATTTTTGAAATATGTTTTTATACATGGGTTTGTTTTATAGCTGCTTTGATTATTAATATACCTATGGATATTAAAATGCTTATACAAGGTTTTTTTACAATATCTTCCGGATTTCATTGGTTTATAACTTGCTACATAATGCTCTATATTTTATTTCCATTTATTAATAAATTTATTTACTCATTATCATTAAAACAAAAACATATTTTTGCAATATTAACTATTTTATTATTTTGTATATGGACTACTGTTCCAAACATAAATAGACAATCCGCGATAAGAGGTTATAGTATTTTATGGTTATGTGTTTTATATTATTTTGGAGCATATCTTCGGTTAGTTTTTGTTGAAGGAGATAAAAAAGAACTTTTTAATAAAATATCAAATTTTTCAGGATATGGGTATATTATTTTTTCTTTAATCACAGTGTTTTTTATGTTTCTGTTAAATTTAATTAATAAAGATGTTGGGATTGCTTTAAATTATAACAGTTTGTTTGTGTTCTTTGCAGCAATATGTCTTTTTATTTTCATGTATAGCCTAAATATAAAAAATAAATCTATTAATAAAATTATTACATTTTTTGCTCCAGCATCTTTTGGTGTGTTTTTATTAAGTGATAATCTATTTGTTATATACTATCAAAAAATATACTTAACCAAAGATTTTTTCTTACAATCATTCAATATGCCATTAATGGTTTTAATCTGTGCGGTTAGTATTTACATTGTTTGTCTGCTAATATCTTCAATTTTTCATAAAAGAATTTTTAATTTTTCGGATAAATATATTTATCCAATAATAGAAAAAATTTATATTAAAACATTAAAATGAAAAAACAAAGAATATTTTATTTTGATTTTTTAAGAATATTTGCCGCTTTAGCCGTTGTTATGGCAAGTCAATATAATTTAACAGGAATATACCACTATAGTGCTTGTTTTTTGGATGGGATAGTAAGATGGGGTGTTCCTATTTTTGTAATGATAAGCGGAACATTATTTTTAGAACCTAAAAAAACAATTACAATAAATAATATTTTAAAAAAATATATTTTTCGTATTGCTATTTTATTTGTTGTATGGTCATTGTTTTATAGTTGTATAAATTGTGTTACAAGAGATAATTTGAGTTTTTCATTTATTCTAAAACATATTGTTATAGGACATTTTCATCAATGGTTTTTGTATATGATAGCTGGACTTTATTTAATTACACCATTATTAAGACCTATTACTGAAAAGAAAGATAAAAATTTACTTTTGTATTTATTAATAATATGGTTTGTTATGGCAAGCATAGTTCCTTTTATAAAATTTATAATCCCGCAAACAGAAAAACTTTTTGATGTAATGATAAATAAAATACATTTTTCTTTTCCGTTATCTTATTTAGGATATTTTATTTTAGGGTACTATTTACATAACTATATAAATATAAAAAATAAAATTTTAATGATTATTATTCTTTTTGTTTGTTTATTAGTTACAGTTTTAGGAGATATTAAATATTCAATACCTGGTAAACAATCTTTTTTCCTCAATAATTTTTGTCCTTTTGTAATTATCACAGCAATCTCAATATTTTTGTTTATAAAAAATAAATGTTTATCAATTGAACAATCAAATAAGTTTATACTCAAGTTGTCAGATTTAACTTTAGGTGTTTATTTAATACATCCTTTCTTTATAAGAATTTCAAAAAAATTAAATTTATTTATCATTATTAACTCCACATTAAATGATTATAATTTTTTCACAATACCAATAATATTTATTTTAGTTGGTAGTTGTAGTTTTTTATTTGTTTATTTACTTTCAAAAATACCTATAATAAAAAAATATTGTTTGTAACCAACTATCCTCAACGAAAAACCTTTAGTCATCAAAATATTCAGGAAATAAATTTTTATAATGTCTTCTCTCTTCATCTTCTATTTTGTTTCTTTTTCGTTGACAAATCTTTTCTATAAATTTGTCTATATATTTTAATTTAGGATTAATAAAATCAATAAATTCAAATATAGCTATTAAAGCCAATATAATCTCATAGGTATTGATTTTTGCATTTATAATAACATTTATTGTGCAATATATAAATAATGCTAAAGTTATAAAATATACTATTTTTTTTAATAAGTTTAAAAATTTTTTTCTTTTGAAATAAGAAGTCGTGCCTTTACTTTTTATATCTTCTGCTATTGTTTTTATTTTTTTGTTCTTTTCTAGTTCTATTTCATTGTATATTTCTTGTGCTTTTTCATTAATTTTTTTACCAGTATATCTTTTTAAAACTTCTTCTTTTATTGAATATATTGTTTCGTCTGTCAAATTGTTTTCATTTCCGTGTATTTTTTCCATTAAAGAAATTCTTTTAGCGTAAATATCTGTTCTTAAAATAAAAGCTTCATCATCACTAATATTTCCTTCGTTTTTTATTTTTTCTAATTTATTGAAAAATTTATTTAATAAATCAGATGAAGGTTCTACTGATAGTCTTGCATTTTCTATTAATTTTAATTTAGGATAGTCTTTATTGATACTAAAATTTTTAATCCATACTATAGCAGATAAATCTATATCAGTTATGATAGGAAAAAAAGAATTGCTAAAAATGTGTTCTAAGTCTTTGTTTTTATTAATTAAAATAGTTAGTCTTTTGCTGGTTGTAACAAAAATAGCTTTTGAATTTTCAATAAGGTTTGATTTTACTCCATTTCTCAATCTAAAAATTGCGGATATACTTTGAACATCTATTTTATTAGCATAGTCTCTTACATTCCTATTAATTTTTAGATAATCCTCAAGTTTAGTTTCATCTATTAAATATTCTTGTTTTATGTTATCATAGTTAGGAGATTCAACTATATCAATATCTAAATTTTTAATCTTTTCAGCTATGTTTAGAAAAATTCTGTCTACATCATCGGGAGAATATTTCTGTTCATCTAATCCATCTAAAGTTGTTTCAGATATATTTCCAGTACTTATTGAATTTTTATATTGAGACAACACTGCTTTTGCTTCTTTAATATTATGTTCGAAACAACAAATTTTAGCACCATTGTTTTTCAATATTGTTATCAATTCTAATATAGCTTCTTTTTCTTCTACAGAATGACACCTTAATAAGTTTAATATTAATCTTGTATCTAAATAAAATGTTACATTTTTAAACTTTGATTTTAAAATATTGTTGTTTTCTGATTGCAAAAAAATAACTGTTGAAATAAAAAAACCTTCTAACATCTTAATTAAATAATCAAAAATATAAGTTTTATTTTTGCTTTCTTTAAGGATAAATTGTCCTATAAAATAATTAAATTCGTTTCCCTTAGCAACATCTAATTCCAATATATCTATATTTTTAAATATAGTGGTGCCTTTTTTAGCAAAGAAAGAAACCAATTCTTTTTCAAGGATATCTGTATTTATCTTTTTATAATTTTCTTCAAAAAATTTTCCAAGACTTTCTATAACTATTTGAGTTTCTTTTTTCGATTCAGTTTTTTGTTTGTCAAAGTTTT
The DNA here is from genome assembly GCA_900316875.1 of Candidatus Ruminimicrobium bovinum. Taxonomy (GTDB): domain Bacteria; phylum Elusimicrobiota; class Endomicrobiia; order Endomicrobiales; family Endomicrobiaceae; genus Ruminimicrobium; species Ruminimicrobium bovinum. The sequence goes on along the minus strand of ONEP01000072.1, from coordinate 3,573 downwards.
TAACGAAATTGCTTAAATCTTTAATTAGAAAAAAGTTTTTATCTTTTCTCTTTAATGTTTTTTCTTTTGTTAATCTAGTTAACATTTGGCTTATAACATTTCTAGGTATATCATTATATCCAAATTCTCTTTTAAAGTTTTCTGTTATCAAATTTATATCTATTGCTTTTTCAATAACTGTATTTTTGGCAATAATATAACTCAAAAAGGGCAATAGTAAGTCTATAGTATCTTTCCTTTTCTTTTCCCATATTGAACTTAACATGGATGTGCTTATAAGTATATTGTTTGACATAAAAAGTCTCCTATATATTTAGTAAAATACAATATCAATTATTTTATCTTTCACCACATGGAATATGATAAGCTTTATTTTTTCGTATATCTTGTTCTATATCCATTCTACCTGCTTGTTGTTTATTAAGTGTATAATATACATAATATAATATAGTTCCTTTTTTATTTCTTTTCCAACAATCTCTCCTATCATGACTAGCTAATCTGTTTTTTACATCATGAGATTCTCCGATATCTAATAAATAATATTTACCATTAAAACTATCAATAATTGCATAAACACCAGACTTGTTTTCAATTGAATCTGTATCAAAATGTGGACCAGCAAAACTATAAATATTACCACTCATTCCTTGTATTTTCATTTAAAAAACTCTCCATTCATAAATTTTCACCAATAGGCAATTAAATAATAATTGCCTATTGGATTTTGTTACTGAATTACAACGCTACTTTTTTTTCTTAACCGTTTCTGTGACAGTTGTTTTTGGGTGAACTTTTGCATAACTGGCTTTAACGTATCTGCCAGTAATCGCGCTTCTGTTGACTTTTGTCATAGTGTCTACCTCCTTATAAATTTGCGGTAAACACTAGAATTTGATACAATCGAAATGTCCGCAGATCATCAAATTTGGTGATTACCTGAAGTTTTAGTTCCCGCAAGAAACTAAAACTTTTGTTTGGGTAGAGAAAAAATTTATTTTTTCTCTACCCTTTTTTATATAGTGTTACAATTCTATATATTCGTTTAATCTTTCAACTAGTTCAAAAACTGTAGTTGAAGGATTTCGATCATAAATCTTTTCATTATAATATTCGTTTAGTAATTTTTTAGCATTTTTTATTGCTACATCTTGTTTATCTTTTAACAAGTAATATGTTTGTAAATCATTTTTTTTATATTTTTGTGGCATTAATTCATTCAATTTTGATATATATTGCTGTCTCGATATTGCAGATTTCATATATTTAAAATGCAACAAATACCATAATTCAAAACATTCGATAGAATATGCTATTTTGATGCCATTTTGTTTTGCCAATTCAAAGACATTATTAAAATTTACTTTCTTAAAATCATCTCTATCGAAAACACACCAAACTTCAATATATGGTTCGTTCATTTTTTCTTTTTTTTCTTTAAGTCTAATAGCTTTTTTTACTAAAGAATCAGTATTATATCCAGTTCCTTCTATCTCGACATCAATCTTTAAATTATTATCTTCACTAAAAGCATTAAAATAATTCGGTTCAGTTTGTTCTCCTTCACAAACTATTAAAATAGTATCTCTTATGTTTTTTCTAGGTAGATATTTTCTTTGTTTATAATAAAAATTATTATTTCTATTCATATAAAAAATCCTCTAAAGATGAAGAAATAAATGGAATTGCTCCATATTTGCCTAATATATAATCTTTTCCATAGGAAGCATCTTTTCTTACTTTAAAATCAGCTAAAGAATATATCTCCGTTGCTTCTTTTTTGTTTTTTTCAGCAAACCAAATTTGATCTCTTCTGAATAATTTTGATGTTAGAAGATTAGTATCATGAGTTGTAAAAATCAATTGCCCTTTTGTATTTTTTATAGAATTAAATTCTTTTATAATTAATTTAGTTATCAAAGGATGCAAACTGCAGTCCAATTCATCAACAATAAAAATTCCACCATTTGTTAAAGTTTCTACCATTGGTAAAAAAATGTTGTATATTATTTTTTGTGTACCTACAGATTCCATTCCTAAAGAAAAAGTTGTATAACTCGTTTTGTTATTTTTCCCATCTTTATCATAAACTTTATGTTTTGTTTTTATTATAAAACTATTATTTTGAAAAATATCTATGAGATCTTTAGGAAAATCATCAGGAATTGGCTCTTTTTCGACAATAATATCTACAATTGAAATATCTATGTTTTGTAAGAAAGATATTAACATATTTTTAAATTTTTCGTCATTATAAATTCTCTTTGCAGTATTATATTTAGTGGTAGTTCTTGTATATATTAACTTTCTAAACCAATTCATTATCTTGTCAGCTATTTCATTGTTGAATTGTTGAGCAACATTTAAAAATAAAGCATTGTTCCTTGTTTTTGTAACTATTTCTTCAAAATCTTTCTTGAGAATATGGTTAAATTCATAATGATAGCCTTTTATTTCTTCATTTTTTTTATCCAATAAAATTTTTCGCTCTCTTGTAAAAATCATCTTAGGTTTTATTTTGTTTGCTTCCAAATTATATTCAAATAAATATTCCTTGTTTATTTCTTTATTATAAATTTCAAAGCCATAAATATATTTTTTATTATCTGGTGTTATAAAAACTACTTCAAAGGAGGATGGATTTTTAGTTGAATCTTCACATAAAGCAAATGGTTTTATATTTAAAATACATTCTTTGTTAAAAGAAAACAACACAACATCTCTCATGTATGATAAAGCATTTAAAAAATTTGTTTTTCCAGAAGCATTTGCTCCATAAAAAACTGCACTTTTTAATAATTTAACATTTTCTATGGATAAAATATTTTCTTCTATCTCGTTTTTTGATGTTGCGGTCATATCAAAAGTTGTTAAATCTTTAAAAGATAAGAAATTTTTTACTGAAAATTGAATTAACATTTTTTTATTCCTCAACTATTGAAATATTTTTTTCTGTTAAGATTATAGTATTTTTTGTATTTTAAAGTCAAATTTTGTGAAAAAATCTCATTTTTTTAGATTAAAATATTAGTATTTTAATCTAAAACTCTAAAATGTTTTTTCAGAAAAACTAGAAACATATAAAAATAATTATAAGATGGCAAAAGAGATTTTACTTGTGTTGATAATATGTTTAACGGCGAACGACAGTTTAAAGATTAAAGTTTATGGTGTCCTTAAGACAAATTTCCATAGATTCCGTGTTGTAGCACGGGATGACAGAGTGAAAAGACAAAAAAAAGACACTGGGTCTGACCTCCGCTATCCAGCAGTGGTCAATCCCCAATATCTGTATTTATTCTAATACATTTATCTTTTTATGTCAAAAATTAATCTCTTAAAGAGAAAGACACTGTATGTGGCCTCCGCTATCCAGCAGTGGCGACATACAATGCCCGTGTAATAATTCTAATACTTTTATCTACTAATGTCAAGAATTTCTTTGTTTTGTTTTATAATAATTATTTTCCTTATGAGTTTAGAATATTTAAATTGTTTTGCTATTTGAGAAATAGCTTTTGTCTCATCTATTTTTATTCTTCTTAAATCAATAATAATATTTTTAGATTGTTT
>ONEP01000179.1 GCA_900316875.1 Candidatus Ruminimicrobium bovinum | reverse complement strand
TGCAATCTGCAATTGTTGCCGACCTTCCTACTTTTACAAGGCAGGAACTTATTTCAAATATTGAAGACCGGCTTAAATATATGTCGTGCAGAGTAAAAGGAGTAAAATTTTATATATATAAAGTTAAACCGAGAGAAAACCTTTGGACTATTGCAAAAAAACACGGTTATTCCGTTCATACCATAATAGGTTGCAACCCTCAACTTGAAACATATAATGTATATGTTAATCAAAAACTTTTAATGCCGAACATAGGCGGTTGTTTGCACCCGGTATCAAAAGAAGATACAATTGAAAGTATAGAAAAAAGATACGATATTGACGAAAAGCAATTAAGAGAAGTTAATATCAATTTATCAAACTTAAATCAATGTGAATATATTTTTATTCCGAGAAGAAGACCGGCAGTTGATTTAATGAACGAAAAAATGCAGGAAAAATATGCTTTAAGAGATTTATTTATTTCTCCGCTTGCAGGCAGGTTAAGCAGTGTATTCGGAACAAGGAAACACCCCGTAACAGGGCAAATAAGTAAACACGGCGGAATTGATATTGCCGTTAAAGAAGGCACATGGGTAGGTGCGGCGGCTGACGGAATAGTTACAGTTGCAGGTTCGGGAGTCGGACATTACGGAACGGCTGTTTTTATAGATCATCAAAACGGATATGTAACACATTACGGTCATTTATCAAAAGTGCATGTAAGGGTAGGTCAAAAAGTTAAAGCAGGGCAACTCATAGCAAAAAGCGGTTCTACAGGAAGAGCAACAGGACCGCATCTTCATTTTACCGTTAAGAAAAACGGTCAAAGTTTAGACCCTCTGAAATTTTTATGGTAATAATTTTAAAGTTCATACTCGTCAAGAATTTCACCTACTATTTCTTCTATAATATCTTCCAAAGTTACCATGCCTAAAATTCTATCATTTGAATTTTTAACAAAAGCTATATGTGTTTTACCGGATTGTAACTCTCTTAAAAGTTCTCCTATTTTTTTATCGGAATCTATAAAATATGCTGGTTTTATAAAACTCTTTATTTTAAATTCTTTTTGTTGCTGCCACATAAGTAAAATATCGTTTATATGTATATAACCTATAATATTTGATTTTGAATTTTTATATACCGGAACTCTGCTTCTTGAAGTTTCAACAACCATATCAATAAAAATTTCCGTTTCATTATCTATATTGACGGATTCTATATCTTTAAAAGGTGTCATTATTTTTGAAACCGGTGTTTCGGTAAACCATAAAGACCTTTCAATCATCAATGAAATATCTTTATCAAAAATACCTTCGTTATCCGCTTCCAAAATTAAAGTTTTCACTTCTTCTTTGCTTAAAACGGAATATTCATCTTCGTCATTATTTTTAAATATAAAATCCAACAATTTCACTACTGGAAACAAAAAAGGTTTTGTTAAAGTCTCAAGTTTTGATAAAATCGGAACGGCAAACAATGTAATTTGCTGGGAATGCCCTCTGCTGTAAATTTTTGGAGTTATTTCACCGACTATTAAAACGATAAACGTTGCAATAAGCCATGTTATAAATTCAACAATACTTCTGTCTATTGCCCAAAAAACGGTTACGGCAAGCCATCCCGCCAAAAAACTTACCATCATATCCGAAAAAACATTTCCGGTTAAAATTACCGTCAACAAATAATACGGACTGTTTAACCACCTTAAAAGCGGTTTTGCCATTGATTTTTTTAAAACGATTAATTTTTTTACTCTGTATTTGGAAAGACTGTTTAATGCAATTTCGGATGCCGACCAAAATGCCGACAACATTAAAAAAAATATAAGTAAAACAAAACCTAAGAAAACAAACATTTGAATATTTTATCCTGTTTGGAAAACATCAATGTTTTATTCTCAACATCGTAATCCGTATATCCTTCAAGATGAAGAATTGAATGAATTACAAGGTAGCACAATTCCTGTTGATAAGTAAACCCGTATTTTTTTGCATTTTTTTGCGGTCTGTTATCCGAAATATAAATATCACCTAAAAATAATTTTTCGTCAACCAAAAAAGAAATAACATCAGTTATTCTGTTAACTTTTCTATATTTTCTGTTCATTTTTTTTATTTCAATATCACTTATTTGCGTAAAACTGATGCTGTAATTTTTTATTTTTTCATATTTTAAAGTAAATTCCGCCGTTTTTTTCATAAGCGGAACAAATTTTTCATTAAACCCCGTAAATATAAGTTCTTTTTGTTTCATTATTTTTCTTCCGTTTTTTTATAATCTATTCTTGCATGATAAATTCCGCATAAAGTTGCAGTCATACTGTCTGCAATTTTTGCCAAATCATTTAAAGTAATGGAACAGTTCGAAAATTGTCCGTCGGTAAATTTATTGTTTATAACTTTTTCTACAAGTTCTTTAAGTTTTCCGGCATTTTTATCGGGAATTATTCTTGAAATTGCTTCAACCGAATCGGCTATCATTAAAATTGCGGTTTCTTTGCTGGTAGGTTTACTTCCCGGATAACGAAAATCCTGTTCATTAACATCTTTACTGTTTTCCAATGCCCTGAAATAAAAATATTGTATTAAAGATGTTCCGTGATGTTGCCTGATAAAATCAACAACCACTTCATCTATTTTATATTTTCTTGCAAGTGCAACACCGTCTTTAACATGTGAAATTAAAACAAGCCCTGACATTGAAGGCGATAAATTATCGTGAGGATTTTCGTTTTTATTTTGGTTTTCAATAAAATATTCGGGGTTTTTAAGTTTACCTATATCGTGGTAATAAGCACCTGTTCTTGTAAGCAAAGAATCCGCACCTATTGCCGTAGCCGCCTGTTCCGCAAGGGATGCCGTTATTAAACTGTGATGGTAAGTTCCCGGGGCCTCAACCATCAATCTTTTTAAAAGAGGGTTGTTAAAATCGGAAAGTTCTACAAGTTTTATATTTGTTGTTCTTGAAAAGAGCATTTCCAAAAGAGGAAGTGCAGCCAGTATAATTAAAACAGATATAAAACTGTTAAGCATTGCAAACCATAAAGACAAACCGACTGACTGGACTTCAAAAAATCCTAAAATATGAAAAATTATAAGCATTCCTGCCATAACAACAAAAATTTTAAAACCTATTTTTGAAAACTGAGAACGACTGTGTATTTGGCGAATATTTATAAGTGCAACCAATGCACTTGCAACATGCATAATCGGAAGTGCGGCATGAAAACCGTTTGTCATCAACATAAAAACTGCCGTTACCATTATATATATTAAACTGAATTTTATTGATATTAACAATGATAATAAAACGGCAAATGCCGAAACGGGAAAAGCTATAACAGAAAGACTATCTTGAAGAATTTGAAAAAATAAAAAAGAAATTATTGTTATAAAACACATAAGCATAACAACATTTGAATTTTTGATATTTTCTTTTTCCTGGTCGGCAAAATAAAAAATAACAAGTATAAATATTAATGAAAGGAAAATAAAAACAAATAAAAAATTTTTATAAGTGCTGCCAAGCTGGCTTAGTATCATAAAAAACAAAAGACAATAAGAAATAATACCTGTTACTGCCGGTTTTATTTTTATTTCTTTTTTAAAAATATTATTTTTTGACAACCTGATATTAGGGGCATAAACATCACTGTCATCTAATTTTTTTATTAGAAGAAGTAAAAAATTTTCTATTTTATTTTTCAACCAGCTATTTAGTTTCTCCACCGTTTTTACTTCCTTCGGTTTGTTTTACTTCTATTTTTTTATTTATTTTTATACCGAGTTCTCTTAATTGTTTTTCGGCAACCTCCGCCGGTGCATTTGATAACGGACAAATTGCTTTTTGTGTTTTAGGAAAAGCTATAACTTCTCTAATTGATTCTTCCCCTACAAGCAATGCACATAACCTGTCAAAACCTATTGCAAGCCCGCCGTGAGGAGGTGCACCGTAAGTTAATGCATCAAGTAAAAAACCGAATTTTTCTTTTGCCGATTCTTCGGTAATATTTAAAAGATTAAATACTTTTGCCTGCATATCGGATTTATGTATTCTTATCGAACCGCCTCCGAGTTCAACACCGTTTAAAATAACATCATAAGCCCTTGCCTTTGCCTTGCCTGCCTGTTCCTGAGTCAATTTATCAACATCTTCATCTTTTACCGCTGTGAAAGGATGATGGTTTGCAACCCATCTTTTTTCTTCCTTATCCCATGCAAATAAAGGGAAATCAACCACCCATAAAAAATTGAATTTATTTTTGTCTATAAGTCCTAATTCTTTACCCATTTTTATTCTTAATGCGCCGAGCCCCTGTGCAACAATTTCCGGCTCGTCGGCTAAAAACACAACCAAATCACCGTCTTTTGCTTCAAGTTTATTTATTATTGTATCTATTTCTTCTTTGGTGAAAAATTTTACGATATTTGATTCTGCACCGTTTGAGGTTATTTTCATCCAGGCAAGCCCTTTTGCACCGAATTCACCGACGAATTTTGTAAGCCCGTCAATTTCGGACCTTGAAAATTTCGCACCGCCTGTTATACATAAACCTCTTACGACATTACCTTTTGCTATAACATTTTTAAATACTCCGAAACCGCAATTTGCAAGTTCCTTTGTAAAATCTTTTATTTCCATTGCAAACCTTGTATC
>ONEP01000090.1 GCA_900316875.1 Candidatus Ruminimicrobium bovinum | reverse complement strand
GTAGATAACTTTACCTTAAAATCTTTATAAGAAGCTATTACTTCATCCTTTGCTTTTAAATCGTTTTTATGTTTTTCTTTTAATGCTTCTTCGTCTTTTTTTACAACTTCAATATTTCCTTTGAGTGTTATTATTTCTTGCTCTTTTTTATTCAAATCTTCTTTTACTTTTTCAAGTGCAGAATTAATTGCTATTGTTTTATCTTTTTCGTTTGAATCTATTTGTGATTGCAATTTAATATTTTCTTGCTTTATTTTTTCGATTTCTTTTGCCTTTTCTGCATTATAGATTGTTTTATTGGTTTCTATTTGTTTTTCTAAATCTTCAATTTTATGTTTATATTCTAATTCTGCTTTATCTTGTTCGGATTTGAATTTTTCTTCCATCAGTTCGGTTCTTTCTTTAAGTTCTCTTGCAAATTCTTTATTTTTTATTTGATTTACTATTGCTGCATAACCGGCTTCATCTACGGTAAAAACTTCTCCGCATTTTGGGCATTTAATTTTATTATCTTGCATAAAATCTCTCCTTATTAGTTAAATTTAATTATAGAAATATTTTACAAAATTATGCAGACAACAGGGTGTCGCGAAACGACAATGTATAATTAAATACGGAAAATGCACAAAAAACTTATTATTTTAATTTTTAATTGATTTTAGTATATCCGACAATCTGCTAATCAAAGTTTCCTTATTTTCTTGTAAATTATAACCAAGATATATTGTTGCTGTTGATATATGATGTTTATTGTCTTTGTTATTATCTTCGTAATTGTCTTTACAAAGAATATATTTGTGAATTATCTCTGTCTCTTTGTTTACTGTAGGATATATCAATATTGCATTTTGTGAATTATGTATAGTTTCATAAGTTATCATTTGGAATATATCTGAATTAGAAAATTCACCTATTTTCCCATCATTAATTTTATATTTAGTATCTACAATAATTTTTTCATTATTTAATTTTAAAAATATATCAACAAAAGTATTACCATAATATTGTTTGGTTTCATCACAATATAACAATCGTTTACCTTTCTGATAGTTTATTTCATTAATCTCTTTATATATTTTTTCTTTATTTCTTTTGATAAATTCAAAAATAAACTCTTCAAATAATATGTTCATATCCCACAATAAAGATATTGTTTTTATTTTATGTTGATTCATATCAACGGAAGAATTTTCTAAAAACATTTTTGCTAAATCAAACGGCTTTTTAAATGCAGTTTGGTTTCTTGTAAGTTTTAAATTTTTTATTTTATAAATATTTATTTTCTTAAAATCTATATCACAAAAAAAATCTGTAATAAATTTTAATATTCTTTTATTTTCGTTATCATTTGATACAAAATATAATAACCGGGACACATAATAAAATAATTGATTCAATAAATTATTTTCGGAAAATTCATCGTATTGACAATAAAATTTTGCTTGATTAACCGAATTTTTAATTATATGTTTAGAAAACAACAATTTACCTTTTAAAAAGTTCAAATTATCTTCTTCGGTAACATAGTTTTTAGGAACAAATCTTTTTAAACATTCAAATAAAGAGTTAGCATAAATTTTTATTAATATTTCAAGAAATGGATTTTTACTTTTAGATATTTTTGCTATTTCACTTTCTTTTATATCAAGTTTTTTTGTTAAAGATAACATATATAAAAGATTTTTTAAGATTATTTCTTTATCTTTATCATCTTCTTTTTCAATTTCTTCTTTATTCAATAATTTTGGAAGTATTTCAAATTGATAATTTTTATATCTAAACACACCAACATAATTTCTTGCCTTAATACCTTTACTTGTAAATGTAAAAATATTTTGCAAAAATTCATCTTTACTATTTTCAAGATATCCTTGTAAAGATTTCTTTAAAGAATCATTTATGTGTTCTTCTTGATATTCAATAAGGGGTATGTATTTCATTAGTTATTTTCTTGTTCGTTACTATTTACTTCTTTGTTTTCTGCATTGTTCTTAACGAGTTCAATTGATTTTAGTAATGCTTGTTGAAAATCAACTTTATCTCTATCTACAAAATTAAAAATAAATTTATCTTCTTTATCTATATCTTTCATTTTATATTTTGATAAATCACTTTTAACTATAAAACTTGAATTTTTTTCATTGTTGTCCTTTTTAAGTTCAGCTTCACCTAACAATGCTTGTAGTTTATACCAATCGTTATAAAAATATTCATTTAATAAAGGTAATATTTCATCAAACCAAATGTTTTTCAATACTTCTATTTTACTTTCATTATTTAATTCTTCACCATTACTTGGTTTAAATTTATCTTTAATAAAATAACTATGCCCTATTTGATGATCTCTATCTAACAATATTGTTATTTTTTCGTTTAATGCTTCAAATATCTCTTGGAAAGTCGTATTTCCTATGGAAATATTAGTAACCAATTCACCCTTTGGCATCATTTCTATAAATTTAAATCTTCTTCTTAATGCAATATCAACACTTGCAATAGATCTATCAGAAGTATTCATTGTTCCGATGATATAAAGGTTTTTAGGAACTCCGAATTTTTGTTTTGAGTATGGTAAAGTCACCAACAATTCATTATCTTTTACTTGTGTATTTTCAAAATCATCTTCTCCGTTCGGTTCAACTCTCTTATCATCTTCTATCAAAGTAATCAACTCTCCAAATATTTTTGATATATTTCCTCTATTAATCTCATCAATAACTAAAACATATTTATTTTCTTTATCTTTGTTTGCTTCTAGACATAATTCTTTAAATATTCCATTTGCTATCTCATACTTTAAATCTTTGTTGCTTCCATCAACGATAGGTTTTATTCCTTCAATAAATTCTTCATAGGAATATGACTGATGAAAAGTAATAAATTTACAACTTTTATCTTTTGAAATAGTTTGATTTTCAATAATATTATTTACTAAATTTTTTGTTGAATATGTCTTACCTGTTCCTGGTGGTCCATATAATATTTGATTGAGTGGTTGGTTAATTATTTTATCATCAATATTACTTTCACTAACATTGATATTTTCATTAACATTATCATTTATGATATCTTCATCTTTAAATATTCCTTCTCTTAATGCCCATATCCCTTCTTCAACTTTCTTAAAAATATTATCTTTTTCCTTTTTTGTCCATTTTTTAGAATCACTAGAATGAGTTTCTATTACTCCTCTAATAGTTGCTTCATGAGAATCATTTATTTTTTGATTTGCTTCTGATCTTATGTAACGAACTTCATTATAAATCTTCAATAATGGAGCTTGCCCTCCTAATTGTTTTATTGCTTTTATTATGCTATCAAGATAACTTATCTTTTCTATATTATCTCCTTGATATTTTTCTATAAGTTGCTGTTCTAATTTTTTTGTTTCCTCTTTCATATTTAAATTCTCTATATTGTTTTTATATTTATCCCAAAAATATTTTTCAACAACAAATATATTATTATAATCGTCTAATTTTAATATTTTCATATATTCCTTAAATTTTTCTTTTATATGCCAATGTAAGAACAAGGTCGGGTATACAACACATAAATATTTATGCATTAATCTAAATTCAAAAAT
>ONEP01000085.1 GCA_900316875.1 Candidatus Ruminimicrobium bovinum | reverse complement strand
TGGCGGAACAAGCCAAAATGTGTGGAGAGAAGATGTTGTAGTAAAAAGTTCGCAAGAAACAATAGATGCTTTATTTAAAAATGCTCCAGAACAGGACGGAGACTTTTTTAAAGTTAAAAAAGTTATGGATTTGGAAGATTAAATTTTAATTTGAATTTATTTATGGATAATAATTTATTACTTTTCAATGATTTTTTAGAATATAAGTTTCCTATACCTCAATATTTAGGTGCTAAATATAAACATCTTAATTGGATTGGGAAATATATTACAAAAAACACAAAAACCGTTTTGGATGCATTTGCCGGCTCGCAATCTGTTGCATATTATTTTAAACAGTTAGGATATAAAGTATATACAAATGATTTTTTAAATTTTAACAACCAAATAGGGAAAGCTCTTATTGAAAATAATAATATTAGATTAACCAATGACGATTTACAAATTTTATTTTCTCCAAATAGTGATAAAAACAAATTTAATTTAATGGAAAATTTATTTACTAATATTTTTTTTACAAAAGAGGAATGTAGTTTTTTAGATTCATTTAGGAGCAATGTAGAATTACTATCAAAAACAAAACAATCCTTAGCTTTAACTATAATAAATAGAGCAATGACCAGAAAAGTTACAATGGGACATTTTACACATACAAAAGCATTAGAATATGCAAACAACAAAGAAAGAATTAAAAGAAACAGAAGTTTAATAAGACCTATAAAAGATCTTTTTATAGAATTATTGCCTGAATATAATAATTCAATTTTTGATAATCATCAAGAAAATAAAAGTTTTAATGAAGATGCGATTTCTTTAATAGCACATTTAAATAACAAAATAGATTTACTTTATTTGGATCCGCCTTATTGTGATAGTCATGCTGATTATCAATCTTTTTATCATTTATTAGAAACTTATACACAATATTGGAAAAACAAAAAATTTATTAATTCAACACATAAATATTTCCCTAAAATTTATAGTGGTTTTGATACAAAAAAAGATATAATAAATTCTTTTGAACAACTTTTTAAACAGGCACAAAAAATACCATATTGGTTAATTAGCTATAATGATAGAAGTTATCCTAATAAAGATGAAATGATTAAATTAATAAGTAAATATAAAAATGTTGAATTGTCTTTTAAAGAATATTACAATAATGTCGGTGGAAAAGGGAGTGTTAAAGGAAGCAAAGAATTATTATTTATTTGTTCTCCTAAATAGAATATGAAAAGCTTTTTAAATTGGGATAAATTATTTGACAAGCAAGAACTACATAAATTTACAGAAAATGAAACCGGTACAATTTGGTTAAAATTAAAATCTATCATGAGACCTGAAATTATAAAACAGTTTATGAATAAATGTGAATTATCTATAAGATCTTCTTCTAAAAATATATTTGAAGAATTATATAATCTTAATCTATATCTAAAAGGTGAAATAAATAAACAACAAATAAATTCTTTTTTAATAGAATATAATAAAAAAGAAAATATTGAAATTAAAAATAATTTTCACACAATAGAAGCAGAATTATATAAATTACAAAATTTTAGTTGGGGTGGAGATTTTAACAATTCTTTGGATAAGAAAATTATAACTTATGTTAAAAGAACATATTTATATGATGAAATAATAAACAAAATAGATAATGAGATATCTGAACATACAAAAAAATATACATTAAATTCTTGGTATAACAATTGGACTACAATATTAACTGAATATCTGTTTAAAAGTAATAAAAAAGTCATATCTGCTGTTGGTAAAACAAAAAGTGTTGATTTTTTTATAAAGGATATTCCGTTAGATTTAAAAATAACATATTTACCAAAAGAATTTATTAAAGAACAAAGAAAAATTAAAGGTTTAAAATCTGAAATTGGTATATTAACTAAATTAGCACGAGAAAATTCAATTATTTATGATGATAAAACAAATGAAGAGATAAAAAAACATCAAATAATTGAACAATTAAAAAATTTGAAAAAGAAAAATATAAATAAAATTCTTAATCAACTTTCTAAAGAAACTAAACAAATTATTGAAGAAACAAAAAACAATAAAGATAGTTTAATAAAATGGTTATATGAAAATCAAGGCGAAATGAGACTTGGTTCTGAAAACAGACTTTTTCTTGTATTAATAGATTCAAACAATATATCTGATTCTTGGAAAATAAAAAGAAATTTTAAATTATTAAAAAAAGAAATTGACTCTTATATTAAGAGTTTCAATAAAAGCAAATTAGAAAATAATAAAATTAAATTCAAATTTAGAGGAATAACATATTATACAATTGCTGATATGGTATTTGTAGAGGAGTAATGGTAAAATCATGAATGAAATCATTAAAATGACTGCAACGGAACTTGCAGAAAAAATTAAAAGCAAAAAACTTTCAAGTATTGAAGTAACAAAAGCTTTCCTTGATAGAATTAAAGAAGTAAATCCAAAAGTAAAAGCATATATTTCTGTTTGTGAAGATTATGCTTTAAAACAAGCACAAAATTCCGACGACAAAATTGCTAAAAATGAAAATGTAGGAGTATTGGAAGGTATACCTATAGCAATTAAAGATAATATTTTAATAAAAGATATTAAAATGACAGCTTCATCTAAAATTTTGGAAAACTATATTGCACCTTACGATGCAACCGTTATTACAAAATTAAAAGATGCAGGA
>ONEP01000158.1 GCA_900316875.1 Candidatus Ruminimicrobium bovinum | reverse complement strand
TAAAAATTATAACATAGCTTTTGTAGATTTTATCAACGGGCAAAATCCTCAAAACGTTTATCCCGATTGGAAAAAATATAAAAAGACAGATATTAATATTAAACATAAAGGGGAAAAAATAAAAATATATGTTAAATTCGATAATAATAATAATATTGACAGTATTATTTTTTATTCGAAAAATAGAATATCAAGTTTTGATAATAATGTCGATTTTGAACAGTTAAAGAAAAAATTACAAGAACAAAATCAAGACGGCTTTGTATCAACATATTTAAAAAATGTAAATTGCTTTATACCCGTTGTTGGAGAAAATGAACAAGAAATGGAAAAAAATATAATTAACAGAACAAAAGTTAATGTAACACATAATGCATATATGCAAGCTATAGAAGGAGTTTTAAATATTTCAAATAAACAAAACAGTATTAATTCCGTAATAACCGATGCAATTTCAAATGATATTGGGGTAATTGTTGTAAATCAGCAGCAAATGAGAGATAATTTAACTAAAATAATTAATGCTCAAAAAAAATACGGTTTAAAATTTGTATTATCAACAAATGCATATGATAATTTATTGGATGGTAACAGAATAGATGCAACTTCATTAAATTATGAACAGGTTAAAAATTTACTTGAAGAAATTTCTTTATCAGATTCATTAAAGGTATCAACAAGGTTATCCGTTAAAATTGATGATGAAGTTTTAAAACAATTTGATGAAGATATTTTTCAAAAATATGGAATAATTCCTATTTTAAATATTAATAATAAAAATATTTATTCGGGAAAATTTGAGCTTGAGCTTACAAAAGAAGATGAAAATGATATAGATGAAAATAAAGTTAATATAGATAAATTGTTAAAAGAACCGAATCTGATTTCAATATCTGTAGATGATGTTGCGCTTCTTTATGCAAATAACGGTAACGAAGTAATAAAAGATAAATTAAAAGAAGTTAATAATAGTAAAAAATATTACAATATAGGTTTAAAATCAGTTTTAGACAGTAAATTTATTGATGATTTTATTGTTAATAAAAATATTAATATTGAATTTTTTAATAATAATGAATTTTTAAAAGATATGTTAACAAAAGATTTTACAAATAATACATATAGCAGTGAAGAACTTGAAAGTTTAATTTCTGTTTTGAAAAACAGCACATTTTTTTATTATTTACCTGAAGTTGCACGTATTTATTTGGAAGATATTATTAATGAAGGTAATTATACACAAGTTATTGGTGCGGTAAGGGGAATTTTAATAAATACTGTTGAAAAACAAACTTTAAAACAATTAAATAAAAATAATAAATTAAATATTTCCGTTAATGATTTTAGGAAAAAATTAAATTTTGATTATAGAATAGCGTATTTAACATTAACAATGCAATTGATTCTTGAAAGCAAACAAAAAACTGATTTGGATTTCGTTGAAACATCTGTTTCAGACGTTGAAAAAAATACGGATAACATAATAAGAAAAATAGTTAGGGAAAATGATTATAAAATAGAACCGTTAACCGATGACTTGCTTGCAAATTATGCTATAATAGAAGATATTATTGTTAACAAGTTAAGAGATTTTGAAATAAATCCTGAAATTCAGTCATCTATACAAAATTTAAAGAAAGTATTTGCAGCGGCATAAGAGGTTTTTATGAAAAATAAATTAAAACTTATATTTTTATTCTTGTTTTGTTTTTCGGTATCGGTGTTCTGTCAAAATATCAGTGATTATTATTTTGAATTAAAAAATAATTTTGATATAGAAAAAATTGAAATTCCTTTCCAGCCCGATTATTCAAATATTAACAGGTGGGCATTAATCCCTGCAGATAATTCTAAATATAAAGTTGATGTTTTTTTTGTGTATCCTACAATATTTGCGGGCGAAGGTTTTAAATTAATGGATGTAACTGATGAAAAATTAGTAAAAAAGGCAACGAATTTATCTAAATATTATACCGGTATTTTTGAGGGAAACGCAAATGTTTATGCTCCTTTATATAGACAGGCATCAATAGAATTATTAGCACTTGATAAAGAAAATCAAACAGAACTTTTAATGACGGCTTTTTCGGATATTATGAATTCTTTTGAATTTTATTTAAACCATTATAATAAAGGAAAACCTTTTATTTTGGCAGGTTTCAGTCAAGGTTCTGCTATGATTTTAGAACTTATGAAAATAAGATTACGTGATAAAAATTTACAGAATAAATTAGTTGCAGCTTACATAATAGGTTATTCTGTTACCGAAGATGATTTAAAACAATATCCGTGGCTTAAAATGGCAGAATCGGCTTCCGACATAGGTTGTATTATTTCATATAATACTCAAGTTGCGGCAAACGGATATTCTGCTGTTTTTCATAAAAAATCAAAGGCAATAAATCCGATAAGTTGGAAAACAAATAACGTTCCATCTTCAAAAAAGCATTATAAGGGTGCCGTTATTTATGATTATGAAAATAATAAATTTATTAAATCAAGGCCGTTTGAAACTGCTTATTTGGAATTCGGGTCAAATGCTTTGGTTGTTGATGTGGATACTAACCAATATAAAGGCGGGCAGGATATTTTTAAAGAAGGTGTTTTACATGTATATGACTACATGTTTTTTTATAATAATTTAAAAGAAAATGCTGCAGTTAGAATAAACAATTATCTTAAAAAACATAAAATAAAATGATTATAAATGAATTTTAAGGAAAGTCTGCTTTATTTAATTCATTCTTATAATAGAACTATTACCGACTTAAATAATATTCCACAACAAAATTGTTTAATAAAAGATGATTTTATAAGAAACAACGTGTCAGAATATTTTATTTGGTTTAAAAAAAATTATAAATATTTAGAATATTTTTACCGCTTACTTGAAAACTATAATGACAAACAATTGTTTTTAAAAATGGTTGCATATAAAATGACGGTTGTTTTCCCTTCTGATAAGGAACACAATAAGTATTTACAATCCAGGAAGAAATTTGACGGTTTATTAGAAAATGATTCTGTGTTCAAATTGAAATCGGCAACAAGGAAATTAAAGTTTTATAATCTGTTAAAATTAGGATATAATTTAAAAATATACGGTGTAAAATCTTTACTTGATAAACTTATTACGTATGATCAGTATAATTATAAAGAATATTTAAAAAAAGGTGATTATGTTATAGATGCCGGCGGTTGTTGGGGGGATACGGCTTTACTTTTTGCCGATAGGGTCGGAAAAAAAGGAAAAGTATGGACTTTTGAATTTTTTGAAGATAATATTGATGTAATGATAGAAAATTTCAATCACAATAAAGAAGTTTCACAAAATATAACTTTAATAAATAAGCCGTTATATAACAAATCCGGAAGAATATTATATACAAAAAAAGAATGTGCCGATATTACCGCATTAACTTCTCAAAAAAAATTAAACTCTGTAAAATACAAAACTTTATCAATTGACGATTTTATGTATAGTAATAAAATAAAAAAAATAGATTATATTAAAATGGATATAGAAGGTTGCGAATTGAGGGCTCTTCAAGGGGCAAAAGAAACATTAATAAAGTATAAACCGAAATTGGCAATAGCTGCTTATCATAAAAAAGAAGATTGTTATAAAATATCAAAATTTTTAAATGAATTGAATATAGGTTATAAATTTTACTTTGCAAGTTATACATCAAATTTTACGGATACGGTTATTTATGCTTTATAAAATGTAATATTTTTTATTTTAAAAAAAATATTAAATTTTATTTTTGTTTTTTTTACAAAAATATAAAATCTAAAAAAATAATAAAAATTAAAAATCAAAAAAACAAGAAAAAATTTTTTTAAAAAAATTATAAGATTTTATTAAAAAGTTCAAATTTTTATATATTTTTATTAGTTCCGATAATGTATATTATGTTAAGTTGATAGGAAAAATAAATAAAAATTAACATTAAAGTAAAATGTTAAGAATAGAGTATTTTTTTATAATTATCAATATAAAAAATACTATTAATTATATTTTTTATTAAAAGTTATACAATAACACTCACAGCTATATATAGTTGTGTATTTGTTGACTGTTTTAATTATGAAAAAATGATAAAAAATAACTTTTGAATTTTGATTTTTTTTGAGATTTTAAAAAAATAGTAATTTTTTTTGAGATGATTTTTTGGAAGTTTTTATAAAATTTAAAAAACTGTTTTTTCCTGATTTTTAATATGTAAGTTTTTGATGAATGTATTGTAGATATTTTGTATTATATAGGTTTGTTTTATCAAAAATTCAAAAATTTTAATTTTAAGGTAGTTTTATACCCCTTAAATCAAAATTTTAATTTTATAAAATTTATAATATTTATTTTTGATATATTTTTGTAATATTTGTAAAAATATTATAATTATAATAAATGATGTTTATTTATTTTATGTTTTTATATATTATATATATTTTGTATTATATTTTGAATTTTGAAAATTACCGCTTTTATGCCTTATTTACAATCGGCTAAAATAACCCGATGTTAATATTTTTGGGGAGTTTATAAAATTTTATAGGTAATTTTTTTTGTTTACTATGCGCAAGTAAGAATAGTGTATATTTTTTGAGTACTTATATTGTTATTTGTGGTTTCCTTTCTAATATTATCTTTATTAAATATAGGCAATATAGTTGTATCGTCTTCTTTTGGAATAGTGTATTTTTTCAATATTTTATTTAATTTATTAAAATTATTATTGACTTCAGAATCTTTAAATAAATCACTGATATCTAATGATATTTTTAAAAATCCGTTATTATTCTTTGATATATTTAATAAAGTTTCTTCAATATTATTTTCATCGGATAATTTCAAATTGTAATAGTCTTCATCAGTTTCATAAATTTGTTCTATTTCTTTTTCTTTTAATATATTCGATATTTTTTGATATTTCTTATAAGCAAGTTGTTGTTTATATTCGTTTTCTTTTTCAATAGTATCATAAATTTGTTTATCTTCCATATCAATTTCTATTGACTCCGTATTAAACAGATTAGGATTATTTTCATCATATATATTTTTAATAATTATTTTTTTCTCTTTTACAGGTAAATTTTCTATAATTTTATCCAATTGTTCCGGAGTGCAATCATTAAAATCAATTGTTGCAATAACGGATACTTCGTTAAATTTAATTTCTTCATTTGATATATCAAATATATCAATATTATTGTCTTCGGTATTTTGTAAAGCACTTATATCGGATACAAACTCATTGTAGAAAATATCTTCTTGATTTTTTGTCATAAGAGAACTGTGTTCTACTTTTAAATTTACTACCGAATCAAAATTTTCATTACCCAAAAATTCCGAAAACTCTTTAAAAAGTCCTCTGTAAAACTTATCAATATTATCTCTTTTTATCGTATTTGCCGCATCCTTTTTTAAAATTTCAATATATGCATTCATATCTTCATTATTCATTATTCTGAGTATCGGAATTAAAATATGCGCAATAAAATCTATTTCTTCTTTTTCCCCGTTATAGTTTTCAACATAGTTTTTTGCTGTTTCAAGCAAATTAAAAACTTTAATATTATTGACATTTACCCCTATAAGCCCGGAATAAGCAGGTAACCTTATTAAAGGATTTTCCGATATGTCATATCTTCTGCTGTAACTTTCTCTGACAACAGTATTATTTATTTTGGAAATATTAAATTTATTGAATATTTTGTATATACCTTTATTATCTTCATCTGCAACCAAAAGCGGCAAATTTTGTTCTTCAAGCTGTTCATATTTTATGTCCGTTCCAAGTATTGTTATATTTTCTTCCTGATATAAATTACCTAAATATAAATACGAAGGGTCTGCTATAGCTATATTTCCATTATTTTTGCTATTTGTTTGCAACATTCCAACTGCATTAAAAAAAGCAAGTTCCACGGCTGTTGCCTGCCTGCCGTTAATTATTTCAAACCCCAAAGGTTTTGTTATATTTTCCGGTTTTGCACCATCAATATTTAATATTGCTATTTTTAAATTTTGCGGTTTTTTATCTTTTAGTGAAGGATATTTTTTTACCAATTCATCATAATTATCCGTAATTGAGTTAAATGCATGTATTATGGAATTACCGTCTCCGGTTTGTTCCGTAATAGAAAATTCGGTTGGAACCGTTTTAAATTTGCCGTATTCCGATATACCTTTCAGTGTGTTTTTTAAAGAATGTTCATCATTATATTGATTTTTGTTACCGGTAACAAAAATTAAATCCGGCATGTCTCCATAAGGAACTTTCGATATGTTTTTTAAGTATTTTTGCGTTAATGAATTTTGGATGTTTTCCATTTCATTTACGGACTGCTTATTCCTGTTTTCCTTCATTTTTTTTAATTTTTTTTCTTTAATTCTCATTGTTTTTATAAATCCGTCCAAAATAGGTATCCAATGTAAAAATATTGTTAAGCCGACACCTGTTGCGAACGAAACGGATAATGCTCTGACAGAAAAAGAATTTGTTGTTAATGCAATAATTATTTTTTGAATAAATAAAACGGTAGGAACCAACCTTGAAAGCATTTTTCTTGCTCGCCAACTTTCATTTATACCCAAATCAAAATGTTGCGGATTTTTATTTTTATTTATGAAATAATCTATATTTTTTTCAAAATTGTTGTCATATAAACCGCCGTGCATTATATCATTACCGAGCTGTTTTACCTCGGCCATTGTTGCAATCAAATTTTTTTGAGATAAAAATATACCAAAATTAATACCGAACAAATAACGAATTATTGCAGCTATTTTAAAAGTTTCCAAAAAGTGCATTTTATTTCCTTCGGAAATTCTATAGTAATACAAAGTTTCCAAAGTTACCAAATAATTTAACGATTTATAATATTTAACAAAATATTTCCCTATTAAATTAAATTCTTTAAAATCTATTGCCATTTGTTCTTCTTCTCGTTCTTTTTTTGGCAGTTTATAATACAGCTCTACGGTTTTATCATAAAAAGAAATTACATCCTGTAAAGTATCTATAAGGTCGTCTTTATTGTTTCCTTTAAGAGATCTTCTGTTAAAAGAAGTCAATTTAATAATTTCGGTTGAATAGTCTATTATTGTACTTAAATCTTTTGCTGTTAAATTTTCTTTATCGGTTATTTCTTTCCAATTTGTTAAAACGGAATTTAATTTGTTTATTCTTATTTCTTTCGGCGTTTTAAAATGTTCCCCTTCGTTTTCTTTTTTTTGTTTATAATTTATTGTAAGTTCATCTAAAATATCATTATATTCTTTTGTAATATTTTCAAGAGGTTTTTTTAACAAATTGTTATTCGATAACAAATGTATAATCTGCTCGTTATTATTTAGTATTTCCGATATTATTTTCAAATCGTAAAATTCATTATAATTCTTTATAAGTTCTTTATTTTTTTCTGCAAGTTTAAGACCTTCATCGTTTAAATTTTTATCTTTTATAATTTGTGAAAGAATATTATCCAATTTATCAAACGGATTTTTTTTCATAATAAAAACTTCGGCAGAGTTTCTTTGTATTTTCATATTTGAAAGTTCAACATCAATTTCTTTTTTCTTTTTATTATAAAAATCATTTTTCCAACCGAACCAAATTAATACTCTGTGCAGAAATACCGGAGGAAATAAACCGGTTAACAAAAATTGAAGCATCTCAGATATATCGGAGGCCGTAACGGCTGACTTCATAACCGCAACAAAAGCTGTTGCAACACAGGATTGAAGAGCCGTTATTATTGTTGAAAACCTTTGAAGAGCTCTTCTTGTTCCCCACCCCTTTTGCATACCGACTGCAGTTTTTTCTTTCGGATTTTGTGAACTTTCTATAAAATCTTCAATATCTTTTTCAAGCGTATTATACGGATAAAGAGAATACATTAACTTATTATTACACAAATATTGAACTTTTCTCATTTGGTTTCTAACATCAATTTGAGCATTTTTTATCCCTCTTGTAAATCCGAAAAGAACTCTGTTTACGGGCATTATTTTATATGTTTCAAAAATTGAATGTTTAGGGTATATATATCCGCATAACGTAGCAAGTGTGGAAGTGTAATCCAAAAGTCTTAAATATTCAACCGTATATTCCTGCATAACCAACAAACTTCTTTTTAAATTTTCCAAATCTTGTCTTAATACACTGTTATCTTCCGTTTTGGATATTTGTTTATTTATATTATTAATTGAACTGCTTATAATGTCGGATATTAATACATATAATTTAGCCGTATTTTCGTTTTCTACCGTATATAATTCATTTTGAAAATAAGTTGTTCTGAATACTTCCGTTAAAATATCCAAAATCTGGTCGTAATCTTTTTTGCTTTCAAGTGTATTACCGTTTATTTGTTCTAAAATTTCATAAGTTCTTTTTAAAGCAGAATCATTCGCAAGGGTTTCAACCGGTATTTCTATCAATTCAAAGTTGTTTTTGTTAATCGGTTCATAACTGTCAATACTTGTATTATCGTTTTTTACAATATTTGATAAATTCGAAATATTATCTTGTGTAGAATTTCTTGAATAATTTGAATACGGATGGTTGTAAACCGAAAATTTTACATTTCCTAAACTGTCTTTTCTTTTTTTATAATTTTCTTCAAATTTATCTGTATAATAATCAAAAAATTTTCTTTTTTCCGTTGATGACATATCCGTGTTACGAACAAGGTCTGTTTTATGACTTTCATTTCTTGAAAGTCTTAAATAAGGTTTAAACAAATGCTTTAAAATACTCATCCTTTCATTTGTTTTCTGTATTGCAGGTTTCATATCTGTTATAAAATCAATAAATTGCTTATATTTATCATTATCATCGAAATGTATAAGCATATTACCCGTAATAACTTCAAATTGTTCCAATTTCTTGTTATTAAAATTATAAAAATTTTTAGTTGCTATACCCCTTTTTTCAACAACATCCGTAATATCATCCGGCTTAAAACCGTAATAAAATTTTTCTATTTCACTTCTGTCTTCATCATTTTTAATAATTAGAGCCAAATTTTGTTCTTCTATTTCTTCCATATTTACGATGGACGATATAAATGTCAAATCACCTGTTATATTCATTGCGCCTATATATACACTTCTTGCTTCCATAAAAGCAATACCGCCGTCATCACCGAATTTATTGCAAGCTCTTATTCCGTTTAATAATGCAAGTTGAAGCGGTGTTAAATTTTTATCTTTAAACGGTAATGGCAATTCCTGCCTGATAAGGTTTATATCTTCGTGCGGAACATCTATAACAACAGTTTTTAACTTATCATAATTTTTATTACTTTTTAAGTAATCCGTTGCATATACCAAACCTGCGGCAGAACCGATATTTTGATCTTTTATTATATACTCTACACGGACATCTTTATTTTTTAACAATTCATTGATTTTATTTTCACAAAATGCTTTATCTTCTTTGTTGTCTAACGTAATTATAATAACATCAGGCATATCTCCGTTTATGGCATCAACGGTTTTTTGATATTCCGTACTTATAAACATATTTTTTACTTTTAAGTCTTTATTATTCGGTTGAATTTTATTTTCAATATCCGTATATCCGAATATATTAGCGAATGTGTATTTTAAAACAAGTAAATAAGAATAAAATTTCAATTTTAAATCATTTAAATACCATAAAAAATTAAATATTGTTTTATGAGTTATTTCGGTATTTTTAATTTTTGTTTGAGTTTGTGTTAATATATCCGATATAGGTTTTGAATTAAGTGTTATTTTATTATTAGTCGTTTTAAAATCAACGTTTATATTGTTTTTATTTAACCACGATGAAATTATATCGGCTTGTTTTTTAAAAGGGATATTCCTTTTTGTCATGGCGGAAGTCCATGAATTTATGATAATTGCCAATGAATATAAATCCGTTCTAACACAAACCATCGGCGGTGCCAATGCGCTTTGATAAACTATATTATTAACTCGT
>ONEP01000044.1 GCA_900316875.1 Candidatus Ruminimicrobium bovinum | reverse complement strand
TTGTATTTGTAATGCAATATCTTTTGTTCTTCCCGTTAAAGAATAATAAACTACAAGAGTTTTACCTAAATTTGCCGTTAATGAAACAGTGTTTGAATATTTTGCCATTTCAGTTTTGTTTCTGTTAGATACCTTGTATAAATGAACTAAAGAAGATACCCCTGCAATTACTGCAATTACCAATATTATGTATAAAGCTATTTTCATAAAATCTCCTTTTTGATTTATTTAATACACATTTTATCAAATTGAATTTTTGCAAAGCAAAATTTGACTAATTACAGTTCTGATTTTATATAATAGATATGAGGTGATTAATATGCATTATTTAATATTAAGTATTGTATGCAGTGTAGCTGTGTCGATACTGTTAAAAATATCTAAAAAACAGGGAATTTCAATTAATCAAGCGGTAGCAATTAATTATCCCGTAGCGGCAATCAGTGCATTTATTTTATTCAAACCGAATTTTATTGATAATTACAATATTTTGTTATCCGAATGGAAGATTTTATTACCGTTAGGTATTTTGCTGCCGAGTATTTTTATAATTATGGGAGAATGTGTTAACCGTGCCGGAATAGCAAAATCGGACGCCGCACAAAGGTTATCACTGTTTTTACCGATACTTGCAGCATTTTTAATTTTCGGAGAAATTGTTTCCATAGGTAAAATTTTAGCAGTTATTTTGGCAATAATTTCATTGGCAGCTTTGGTATATAAGCCAAAAAATAAAACACACGGCACGGGTGCAATTTGGACATTGCTCGGAGTATGGATGGGTTACGGAATAATAGATATATTATTCAAACAGTTATCTAAAAATACTGCAATGACGGCAACAAATTTATGTACGGTATTTGTTCTTTCGGCAATAATTTTGTTTACATATTTAATCATAAAGAAAACAAAGTGGACAAAAGAAAGTATATTCGGTGGAGTATTTTTGGGATGTTTGAATTTCGGGAACATTTACTTTTATTTCCGTGCTCATCAGGCATATAATAACAATCCTACACTTATTTTTGCAGCAATGAATTTAGGGGTAATATCACTTGGTACCGTTATAGGCACGGCTGTTTTTAAAGAGAAAATAAATGTTATAAATATAACCGGAATATTTTTGGCTGTCATAGCTATTGTATGCCTGTTTCATACAATGTAAAATTCTATATTTTTATCGATATTAGAGTAAATTTTTAGAATACAAGTCTTACACTTACTTTAGGAGTAATAGAATTTGTCTCAGGTTTATCTACATAATAATAGTTAACACCGCCATCTATAAAAAGATGATCTATTTTTAATGTAACACCTGCATATCCGCCGAAGATCGCGGAAGTACCATCTTCCTTATATTTATTAACATTCAATTCGCCTTTGTTTTTTAATGTTAATTCATAAGCATTTACACCTGCACCGCCGCCTATATATATGGATATAATACCGAGATCTATAATATCATAATAAATATTCGCCATACCTGCCTGCATATTTAAAGTCCCTTCAATATCACCTAATTTTTGACCTTTTTTATCTATATCTTTACTGACTTCAGACCTTCCCTGATATATTGCTTCAATTCTTAATCTGTTATGTAAAATACCAATACCTGCATTCCCTAAAAAACCGGCACTTGCAAGTTCTGTTTCTTTGTTTTGAGTTTTTTCATTTTTAATTTTTGTTACACCCATAGGAATACCTGCATCGGCATTAATATAAAAATATGTTTTATCTTTTTCCAATGCAAAAATATTGCTTGAACAAATAAAAAGTAAAGCGACTAAAGGTAATAATATTTTTTTCATTTTTTATCTCCTAAATTATTTTGTAAACACTTCGTAGATAATAATAATTTATTTGTTTTTTGTCAAAAAAATTAATTAGTTGTAACTTTAATAATAATTTATTATTTTTTTTCTTGACATTAGAGTTACTTTAATTGATACAATATAGAAGATTAGAAGATTGGATGATTTGAAGATTTGAAGAAAAATTGTATTTTTTGCTTTGCAAAAAATCTAATTGTTTATCAAAAAATCACTTTGTGATTTTTACAGATTTACTTCCATTCTTCTACTCTTCTAATCTTCGAATCTTCAAAATTTCCGGAGGGTTTTTCATGAACAGAAGACAGTTTTTAAAATCGGCATTATTTACAACAATAGGTGCTGTAGTTTTATCGGCATGTAAAAAAGTTACTGCCCAAACAAAAAAAGTTATAGGTAAAGTTTACACGAAAAAATTTAGAAATCTTGATATTTCAGCTATAGGTTTCGGGCTTATGCGGCTTCCGACAAAATTCGGTGAACCCGATGTTGCAGAAACTCAAAAGATGGTAGATTATGCAATGGAACACGGCATAAACTATTATGATACCGCATGGTTTTATCATGGCGGAAAATCCGAACTTACCGCAGGTAAAGTATTAAAAAAATATCCCAGAAACAGCTATTATTTGGCAGATAAAATGCCTTTAAGAATTCTTGAAAGTAAAGAACAGGTTTTAAAAGTTTTCAACGAACAATTACAAAAATGTCAGGTAGATTATTTCGATTTTTATCTTGCACACAATATAAATAAAGGTGAGTGGCAAACATTAAAAAAATGTAATGTTTACGAACAACTTTTACAAAAGAAAAAAGAAGGTAAAATAAAATATTTGGGCTTTTCCATACACGATACTCCGGAACTTTTGGAAGAAGTTATAAATACATATAAATGGGATTTTGTTCAATTACCAATCAATCTTATAGATTGGGAAAAAACAGACAGCAGCGGTTGGTACGGTGTAAATGCAAAAAAGCAGTATGAAATAGCAACAAAAGCGGGTATTCCGGTAGTTGTAATGAACCCGTTAAAAGGCGGGCAGTTATCAACACTTAGCCCGAAAGCCGTTGAGTTGTTGAAAAAAGAAAATCCCGATGCCTCACCGTCATCTTGGTCTTTAAGATATGTCGCAGCACTTGAAAATGTTTTTTGTGTATTAAGCGGTATGAGCGAAATGGAACATATTACGGATAATGTTAACACATTTATAAATTTTAAACCGTTAAGTGAAAAAGAGCAAAAAGTTCTTTCAAATGCAATTGCGGTTTATAAATCTTCCGGAGCAATTACATGTACATATTGTCAATATTGCATCGGGTGCCCCGTAGGAATAGATATTCCGAAAACTTTCAATATATATAATCAGTATAAAGCCGATAACAAAAAAGAAAATTTTATTGCGGCTTATGAAAGTGTTAAGGCGGAAAACAGAGCCGATAAATGTATTAACTGCGGAATATGTAAACCGAAATGTCCTCAAAAGCTTGATATTCCAAACCTTTTAAAAGATGTTGCGGGACTATACAAAAAATTGAAATAGTTAAATATTAATTTTTTCAATTTGAAGAAGTTTCTTCTTCTTATCAAGACCGGCAGCATAACCTGTTAATTTGTGGTTTTTGCCTATCACTCTGTGGCAAGGAATAATTATTGATATCGGGTTGCGACCGACGGCACCCCCAACGGCTTGAGCAGACATTTTTGTTATTCTTTTTTGCTTTTCAATTTGTTTTGCAATATCACCGTAAGTTATAACTTTACCGTAATGAATTTTATAAAGAATTTTCCAAACCGATTTTTGAAATTTCGTGCCGATAAGTTTTATGGGAATTTCTTCTGCTTTTGTTTTTTTACCTGTAAAATATTTTTCCAACCAATTTATTGTTTTTGTAAATATTTGAAGTTTATTATTTTCTGTTAAGTTTCCTTCAATATTACTTGCAAAATATTTCTGCTTTTCAAACCATAAGCCCACAATGTTTTTGCCGCATTCATCACAACAAATTGTAATGTTTCCTAATGGTGATTTATATTTAATTTTGTAAAATATTTCGGTAGTCATAAATAAATTATTCCTTAAATTTAAGTATAGATTATATAAATGTTTTTTACAAGATAACATATTAATAATATATCAAAACAGCAGTTATATTTTTGTAGTGATTTATATAATTTATTTTTATATAATAAACAATACGGTTGTATAAATTTTATACGGAGGCAAATTTTTATGTGTAAATTTTTTTCGGTACTTATGATGCTTTTTATAACATCTTGTTTGTTTGCCGCGGATGTTTTGAATATGAAACTCGGTAAATTTGATGTAACGGCAATTAACATACAATCAATGGAACATAACAAAAAACTTTTCCGTTACAAAGACAGCAAAGCTTTGGAAAATTTTTTAAATCAACAAGATTCCGCATCATCTGCAATAAATGTTTTTTATGTTGATACGGGTGATCATAAAATATTGTTTGATACAGGAATAAATGCAAAAGAATTGGCGGAAAAATTGAAAAACATAAAAATTGCACCCGAAAATATAGATATTATTTGTATAACCCATACGCATTATGATCATATAACAGGGCTTGTTGACGGTTATAATAAAATGTTTCCGAATGCAGTTATTTATATTTCAAAAGAAGAATTTAAAGCAAGCGAATCTTCCGATATATTTAAATTGTATAAAGATAAAATAAAAACTTTTGATAAAAATGAACAAATATTACCGTATATAAAAACAATTCCCGCATTCGGACATACCGTAGGACATACAATGTTTGAAATTACAAGCGACGGACAAACAATGCTGGTTTGGGGAGATATTCTCCATGCTCCGATACAATTTCAAGACCCTGAAATATTTTTAACTTATGATACCGACCCGATTCAAGCTTTATCGGTAAGAAAAAAAGTTATGCAGAATTATGCGGACAGCGATAAATATATTGCGGGTGCTCACTTGTTAAATTGCGGTATAGGAAAATTACAAAAAAATAAATCCGGCGGTTATAAGTTTATATTTTTAAAAACGGATAATAAATAATAAAAGATAAATTTTTATGGAAAGAAGAATAATTCAACCGGAAGAAAAACTTCCTGTATTAGAAACAATTCCGCTCAGTTTGCAACATTTATTTGCAATGTTTTCGGCAACAGTTGTAGTGCCGATTCTTTTTCATATAAATCCGGCAACTGTTCTTTTTTTTAACGGAATAGGAACAATTTTTTATTTAATTATTTGTAAAGGCAAAGTTCCGGCATATTTGGGTTCAAGTATGTCGTTTATTTCTCCCGTATTTATTGTTTTAAGTAAATACAATTACGAATATGCATTGGGCGGTTTTATTGCCGTAGGTGTTACTTTGTGCTTGGTAGGTTTTTTAATAAAAACCATAGGAACAAAATGGATAGATGTTATTTTTCCGCCTGCGGCTATGGGTGCTATTGTTGCGGTTATCGGGCTGGAACTTCTTCCCGTTGCAGCACAAATGGCAGGATTTACTGCAGAAAATCCGGATATAAGAACTATTGCGGTGTCATCCTTAACTTTAATAATTGCCGTATTTGCTATGGTGGTATTTAAAGGTTTCTTATCTCTTATTTCAATACTTTTTTCTATTGTTTGCGGCTATTTTATTGCATCTTTTGCCGGAATTATAGATTTGTCTGCAGTAAAAACAGCTTCCTGGTTTGCAATGCCTACTTTTTATAAAGTTCATTTCAGTTTTGATGCAATTCTTGTAATACTTCCTGTTGCATTGGTTGTTGTAGCTGAACACATAGGTCATTTTATAGTAACCGGAAATATTATGGAAAGAAATCTTATGAAAGAACCGGGCCTTGCAAGGTCTATTTTCGGTAACGGTT
>ONEP01000075.1 GCA_900316875.1 Candidatus Ruminimicrobium bovinum | reverse complement strand
TACTCAATATCCGATACAGGAGCAAATGTTTTTCTATGTATCGGGCATGCACCGAATTTTTTTATTGCTTCAATATGCGCTTTTGTTCCGTAACCTTTGTGCTTTTCAAATAAGTACTGCGGATATTGTTTTGCATATTCAAGCATTAAATTATCTCTTGTAACTTTTGCTAAAATTGATGCACATGCAATGACCTGACTTTTTGCATCACCGCCAATTATTGCTTCCTGTTTAATTTCCAAACCCGGTATTTTATGATTACCGTCAACCAAAACAATATTAGGTTTAATTTTCAATTTAGACAATGCCTGTTTCATTGCTAAAAACGTTGCCTGTAAAATATTTATTTTATCTATTATTTCATTATCGACGATGCCTATACCGTAACTTAAGGATTGTGTTTTTATTTTATCGAATAAAATTTCTCTTTTTTTTGGAGTGAGTTTTTTTGAATCATTAACTTCTTCTATAATTATTTCTTCGGGCAGTATTACAGCAGCTGCTACGACCGGACCTGCTAAAGGACCTCGTCCCGCTTCATCAACACCCGAAACAAAACGAAGTCCTTTATTATAATAAAACTTATCAAAACTAATTAAATTATTCAAAATTATTTTGCAGCTTCTTTTTCTGCCTGTTCAAATTGTTTTTTTTGAACTTCGGCTATTCTTGCCGCTTTTCCGGATAAATCTCTTAAATAATACAATTTAGCTCTTCTTACTTTACCGCTACGAACAAGTTCTATTTTGCTGATTCTCGGTGAATTGATAGGAAATATTCTTTCTACTCCTATACCGAAAGAATTTTTCCGGACGGTAAAAGTTTCCGATAATCCAGAACCTTTTCTTTGAATTACAACACCTTCAAAAACCTGTATTCTTTCATTCCCGCCTTCAACAACTTTAAAATGAACTTTTAAAGTATCTCCAGCTTTAAAAGAAACTTTTACATCTTTTTTTTGACTTGCTTCTATTTGTTCAATAACTGACATCGGACTACTCCTTAAAAATACAATGTAGAATTTACAATGTAAAATGTATAATTAACAACAAACAACAACGACTAACAGATTGCTTCTAAACATTCCGTTTTCTATTTTTTCAAAAGATCGGGTCTTCTTTTTTGGGTTCTTTCAAAAGACTGTTTATTTTTCCACTTTTCAATTTCCGCATGATTACCCGATAACAAAACATCCGGAACCTTCATATTTTTAAATTTTGCCGGTCTTGTATAATGAGGATAATCAAGCATTCCGTTAAAAAAAGAATCCTGCTCAACGGATAATTTTTCTTTAACCACACCGGGTATCATCCGCGAAACGGCATCAATTAATACCATTGCAGGAACTTCTCCGCCGGTTAAAACATAATCGCCTATTGAAACTTCCTTATCAACCCAATTCATTGCACGTTCATCAATACCTTCATAATGTCCGCATAACAAAACAAGATGATCGTATTTTGACAACTGCTTTACCATATCGGTATTTAACTTCTCACCCTGCGGAGACATAAACACCACCAACGGTTTTTTGAAAGGTTTTTTATAAAGATTATTATGTTTTTTTACTCCCGTACTTTTTATGGCTTTATAAACAGGTTCTGCTTTCATAACCATACCCACACCGCCGCCGAAAGGTTTATCGTCAACGGTATTATGTTTATCTTCTGTAAAAGAACGAATATCTATACAATTAATATTTAAAATATTTTTTTTTACGGCTTTGCCTAACAAACTGCTTGTTAAAAAACCCGTAAACATCTCGGGGAAAATTGTCAATATATCAATCTTCATAAACAGTCCAACCGAAATAGTCTAAGCAAATATCGGAAGGTATTTTATTACCGTAAATGCTTTCATACCCCTGCGGTAATTTTACAAAAATTTTTTTACTTAAAATATTTACTTCAACAACAACAGTTTTTAATGCCGGTAAAAGCAATTCTTCGGTATTATTTTTTATTACCCAAATATCGTTGTTACCGGTGGTTAAAACATCAGCCAAATTTCCAAGCACACTACCGTTTTGATCGTATACCTGGCAACCTAATATATCTGAAATTTTCCATTTCAGTTGTTTTTCCGTAGACATTTATTATTCTACTATTTCAACGGTTGTTCTCTTATCAAGTTTTGCGGATGCCGAATTTATAATAATTCTGATAGCTTTTATTATTCTTCCTTCTTTACCGATAATTTTACCTCTGTCACCGTCTGCAACTTTAAGTTCCAATATTGTGGATTTTTCACCTGCAACTTCTTTTACTTCAACTTGATCCGGATTATCAACCAATGCCTTTGCTATATAAAGAATTAAATCTTTCATTTTTCAGACCTCCAAATTTAATGTTTTTTAATTGTTTTATTTTATTATTCGGGTTTTATTTTGTTTCTGCCGGTTCTTGCTTTTTTACTAAAGAAGCAACCGTTGCTGAAGGTTGTGCACCTGTTTTTACCCAATAATCAAACCTGTCCATCTTTAAATTTACTTTTTCACTTTCCAATAACGGATCGTATTGGCCTAAAATTTCTATAGGCTTACCGTTTCTTTTTGCCCTTTGATCAATGGCTACAATTCTGTAGTATGGTCTTTTCGGGCGACCGATTCTCTGTAGACGAATTCTCACACTCATCCTGTTTCTCTCCTTAATAAAGTTTGAACTACAACTTCAGTTTATCAGGTTATAAAGTAACTTATATCCCTATAATCCAATAAACAGATAACCTAAAAATTGCTTTGCAATTTTTATTTTATGTTAAACCATCTGCCTTTAATTCTGCCTTCCTTCATAAATCCTTCATAGTGTCTCATTATCAAATGCGACTCAATTTGCCCTATCGTATCAAGTGATACACCGACAACGATAAGCAATGAAGTTCCTCCGAAGAAGAAAGGTGCCGACATCATATTTCTTAAATAATCAGGTAACACTGCTATACATGCTACAAATAAAGCACCGCCCAATGTAACTCTTTCCAAAACTTTTTGAATATAAGTTGCGGTTGAACTGCCCGGCCTTATACCCGGTATAAAACCGCCGGAACGTTTCATGTTTTCCGATAAATCTTTCGGATTAAACGAAATTGAATTATAAAAATAGCAGAAAAATATTACAAGTGCTGCATAAACCAAACTATACATAACGGAACTGTGGTTAAACCATTCAGAAATCTTTTTTGAAATAGGAAAACCCCAAATTGTCCAATCCGGAGCAAATTGTGCTATTGTTAAAGGTGCAGATAAAATTGATACTGCGAAGATAACCGCTATAACACCGGACTGGTCAACTTTAATAGGCAAGAAAGAACTTGCTCCGCCGTACATTCTTCTGCCGACCATTCTTTTTGCATAATGAACCGGAATTCTTCTTTGTGCGGTTTCAACCCAAACAACAAGTGTTAAAACTATCAAAACCAAAGCAACAAGTATTATTGCAAGCAACAATGACAATTCTTCCATTTGAACAAGTTTTATAACACTTAATGTTGCGCTCGGTAACCTTTCAACAATACCTGCAAAAATTATCAAAGAT
>ONEP01000202.1 GCA_900316875.1 Candidatus Ruminimicrobium bovinum | reverse complement strand
CCGTTCTTAAAAAGAACAACTTAAAAGCAAAAGTTATAGTTGTAAGCGAAGCGGGTGCTTCGGTATATTCTGCATCACCGCTTGCCGTAAGTGAGTTTCCGGATTTGGATGTTACGGTTCGCGGTGCAATAAGTATTGCAAGAAGGTTACAGGATCCGTTGGCCGAACTTGTAAAAATTGACCCTAAATCAATCGGTGTCGGTCAGTATCAGCATGATGTTAACCAAGTTCAATTAAAGAAAAACCTTGACGCTACGGTTGAATCCTGTGTAAATTATGTAGGTGTAAATTTGAATTCCGCATCGGCGGAACTTTTAAGTTATGTTGCCGGCATAGGAAAACTTGCTGCAAAAAATATTGTTCAATACAGGGCAAAAAACGGTTCTTTTAAAAATAAAAGTGAGTTATTAAATGTTTCAATGTTCGGTGAAAAAACTTTTACGCAATGTGCCGGTTTTTTAAGAATAGCCGGCGGTGATAACCCGTTGGATAATTCCGCAATTCATCCGGAAAGTTATCCGATAGTTGAAAAAATGGCGCAGGATTTATCAATGACACCGGAAAACCTTATAGGTAACACATCGGCAATTTCAAAAATAAATTTAAAAGATTATGTTTCCGATACCATAGGAATGTTGACATTAAACGATATAATTTGCGAGCTTAAAAAACCGGGTGTCGACCCCAGAAAAGATTTTTCTTTTACCGAATTCAGTTCGGAAATAAATTCTATAGAAGATTTGAAAGAAGATATGGTTTTGGAAGGAACGGTAACAAATGTAACCAATTTCGGCGCTTTTGTTGATATCGGTGTTCACCAGGACGGGCTTGTTCATATATCGAAATTAAGTGACAGGTTTGTTTCAAACCCTTATGAAGTGGTATCGGTAGGTGAAACAATAAAAGTAAAAGTTTTAAAAGTAGATACGGAGCTTTCAAGAATAAGCTTAGAAAAAATATAAACAAATTGCTGTGCAATTTGTCGGCTGAAAAGCTGAAGAGCTGAAGGGCTGAAATGCTGAAAAGTTATAAAAACAGGTTATAAGGTTATGGGGTTATAGTGTTATGAGTTTAACGGCAACGACAAAAAACTTATCAGATATCACCTCCGACAATGCAGCTATCAGCTTAAAATTTGCGAAGCAAATTTAGGAGGGAAAAGTGGCTAATAATTTTTCGTTTGATATTGTTTCGGAAGTAAATTTTATGGAAGTGGACAATGCCATAAACCAGGCACAGAAAGAATTGGCTCAAAGATATGATTTTAAAGGTTCAAAATCTTCCATAGACTACAATAAAACGGATAAAAAAATAACTCTTATAGGTGACGACGACTTTAAATTAAAAGCATTGATAGATATTGTTGAAGGGAAATTTGCAAAAAGAGGAGTTCCTTTAAAATCCATGGAATTTAAAGCAAAAGAGCAAGCTTTTGAAGGAACCGTTCGTCAGGTTATAGAACTTGTCAGCGGTTTGCCGAGTGATAAAGCAAAAGAATTGACAAAAATGATAAAAAATGAAAAATTTAAAGTTAATACACAAATTGAAGGTTCAAAAATCAAAGTTACATCCGTTAAAAAAGATGAACTTCAAGCGGTAATAGCATTTTTAAAAAATGCCAAATTTTCTTTGCCGTTACAATTTGTAAATTACCGATAAAAATCGCTTTGCGGTTTTTTGCTGAAAAGGTGATAAGCTGAAAAGCTGAATGTTTTTGTTGTAAAATTTACTGAGCAAATTTTTGTTGA
Organism: Candidatus Ruminimicrobium bovinum; assembly: GCA_900316875.1. Taxonomy (GTDB): domain Bacteria; phylum Elusimicrobiota; class Endomicrobiia; order Endomicrobiales; family Endomicrobiaceae; genus Ruminimicrobium; species Ruminimicrobium bovinum. The sequence goes on along the minus strand of ONEP01000202.1, from coordinate 5,321 downwards.
CTTTGATTTAAAAAAAAGATACAATAACTGGCTGAGTTTACTTAGTTTAATATAATAAGGTGGTTTTTAGAGATGAAAAATGGTAAAAGTTATCTTCCTAAAACGGAAGAAATAAAAAGAAAATGGCATGTTATAGATGCTAAAGATCAGGTTTTAGGCAGATTAGCCGTTAGAGTTGCTTATCTTTTAACGGGAAAAAGAAAAGTTATATATGCTCCTTATGTTGATTGCGGCGATTTTGTTGTTGTAACAAACCTTTCAAAAGTAATTTTAACAGGTAAAAAACTTGAACAAAAAACAGCTTTTTCATATTCCGGTTACCCGGGCGGTTGGAAATTGACCCCGTATTCCGAATTGATGGCAAAAAATCCTGAAAAAGCATTTCGTTTGGCAATAAAAGGTATGTTGCCTAAAAATAAATTGGCAGACAAACAAATGAAAAGATTGAAACTTTTTAAGGATGAACAACATATACACAATGCACAAGTTGCTAAAGTAGAAAAATAGTATTAGGAGATATAAATATGAGTAATGTAGGTTATGTAGCTGCCGGTAGAAGAAAAGATTCTGTTGCAAGAGTAAGAACATCGGACGGAACAGGTAAAGTTTTAATAAACGATAAAACTGTTGATGAATATTTTTCAGGGCTTGAAAGACATAAAAAAATAGCATTGAAACCTTTTGAAGTTTGCCCGAATATGAAAAAATATGACTATTATGTTAATGTTTACGGCGGCGGTATTACCGGGCAGGCAGGGGCTGTAAGCCACAGTTTGGCAAGAACTCTTTTGGAATTAGACCCTACTTTGAAAGATGCCTTAAGAAAAGAAGGTTTATTAACAAGAGATCCGAGAATGGTTGAGAGAAAGAAACCGGGAAGACCGAAAGCAAGAAAAAAATTCCAATTCTCTAAGAGATAATATTTGTTATATGTCAAAAAGCTCTTTACAAAATTTTGTAAAGAGCTTTTTTTAATGTAAAAAATGTTTCACAATTTTTAGCTTGTGGTTTGTAGCTTGTCGTTTGTTCTTTAAAAATATTTTCTCTTTTTTCTGTGCAGGAACCATTCACTCGTATTTTTTAGGCACGGGCTCCAACTGTGTTTTCCTAATAACCTAATGTAACGGAAAACACCACGAACATGGTCGCCCTAAGAATTAAAGTAAAAAATTCTTACCTGAAAAATATTTCGTTCATAGACGGTTCCTGAGACACTATCAAAAAGAAAAATATTTTTAAGATTGTAGCTTGTCGATGCTGTTAAACTATAAGCACTTAGCTCTAAACTAAAATTTGCGGAGCAAATTTTTAAGGAGTAAAAATGACTAAATCGGAAAATGCGGTAAATTTGTTTAAGCAGGGATATAATTGTTGTCAGGCGGTTTTTTGTGCTTTTTGCCAAGATTTCGGCATAAATTTGGAAACAGGTTTAAAGTTAGCTTCTTCGTTCGGCGGCGGTATGGGAGGAATGAGAGAAGTTTGCGGAGCAGTCAGTGCAATGTTTATGGTATTGGGTTTAAAATACGGATATTCCGTCAGTGATGATGTAACTTTAAAAAAACAACATTATAATTTAATAAGAGAAGCCGCAAAAAAATTTAGCGAAGAAAACGGTTCGATAATTTGTAAAGAATTATTGGGAATATCAAAACCTAAAACGGATGCGGATTATATTCCGACAGAAAGAAATGCCGAGTTTTTTAAAAAAAGACCGTGTGTTGAACTTGTTGAATATGCGGCACTTGTCACGGAACAGCTGTTACATTAATTTGAATTGTTATACGGTTTGTTTTTTTTTAGATTTTTCTTTTTTACACTCAATGTTGCCGTTAATTATACATTTTGCATTGTACATTATACATTGCCGTTCTCAGCTCTTAACCTTATCACCCAATAACCTAAAAAATCGCTTGCATTTTTTATAGTTGACTATTGACATTATATTTTTTTTTTAATACAATATTGCGAAAGTTGTAAATAAAACGGTCGTGTTGTCGTGATAAAGAGTGTGCAAGGTTTTATTCTTGCTACTTTTTGTTTTATTGTTAAATAAAAAAATACAGATAGGAGTATTAAAAATGAAAAAAATGTTGGTTTGTTGTGTTGCATTTTTGTTTTTTGCAGCTTTTGCAAATGCCGCAGTTAATGTAGAAATCGGCGGTAAAACAAAAAAGTATCCGGACGGAAGTATTTTAAAAATTGCTGCAAAGAAAAAAACTGTTGTTAAATATTCTAATTTTAACATAGTTATACCAAGAGGCAGTAATTTTATAATGGATTGTGAAAGTGATATGGTTACTTTTAAAGGTAAATTTGATAAGCCCGTAAAATTAAATTCATATACTTTAAGTACAAATTTTGAAAATAACGATTTTTCTGTTACAACAGACGGTAATGTTAAAGTTAATGAAGGTTCTGTTGAAATAACAGATGAACAAAATAATGTTGCCATTGCAACATCGGGCGGAGCGGAAACAAAGTTGGATATGCCTGCCGAAAAATATGTTGATGATGCTTCCGATGACAGAATATATGTTATGGAATCCGAAGATGTAAATGATGAAATAAATAAAACAGATTATATTCAAAGAATTCAGGATGCTGATTTAAGTCCTTCAGCACCGAGAAGATAGTTAAGGAGAGGAATTGATAAAATGAAAAAATTAACAGCTTTACTTTTTGTATGCTTTTTTACGGCCACTGCTTTTGCTGAAGGTCCTTTTAAATTTGCTATTTCGGAATCGGTAAAATATGACGATAATATTTATTTAACCGAAAATGATAAGAAAAGTTCTTTCATAAGCAGCACTCACTTGTTTGCAGACTATCTTTCTCAAATTCCTAATTCAAGTTTAAAGGTTGGTTTAGGTGCAAATGTAGGGTACAATGCATATAGTGAAAATGCAAGCAAAAATAATTATTTCAATGCAGGTGCTAAAGCTTTTATAGAAAATCAGTATTTTAGATTTTCCGAAAAATTCATATATACTTCCGAACAGGTAAACAATGAACTTACCGACAGAAGTGATCGTATAAACAATGATGTTGCTTTAAGCATTAGAACTTCAAGAGAAAAAACATTCTCCGTAGGGTTGGTTGCAAGTGATGTTTATGACAGATATATGAGAAACGATAAATCCGGTTTGAACAGAAACAGATTCAATATCGGTGCTCAAATTTTCTATAACATATCTCCAAGAACTTCAATATTTGTAGAAGATGTTGTATCTACAATTCATTATGAAACAAATACTTATAATGATTCAAATCAGAACAGTGTAGCACTTGGTGTTGAAGGAAATATAACCGAAAAAATTACCGGAGTTGCAAAAATTTCTTATGATTACAGAGATTACAAGAAAGATAATACGGACAAAGCTCATTTGTTAGGTTATATGGTTTCTTTAACATACAAACCTCTTCAAACAAATTCTTTCTCTTTAATGGGTAGAAGGGCTTACGAAGAAACAACTTTTGTTAATAACAGATATTATGTTTCTACTTTAGTAAATTTACTTGCTACACAGAAATTAACTCAAAAATTAGATGTTTCTTTATTGTTATCTTATGAAAATATGAACTATCCTAACAGAATCGTTGATGATTTCAGAGTTGATGATTTTTATGCCGTAAAACCTTCAATTAATTACAAATTTATGGAATGCTTAATCGGAGGGCTTTGGTATAAATATAAAACGAAACATTCAAACGTAGCAGCAGATTATACGGATAATACCGTAGGTTTGGATGTTAAGTTTATGTTCTAATATTGAATGTTTGTTCAAGAAAAGAATTTTAAATACTTTCATATTACCACAACTAAACAATGTGGTAATATGAAAGATTTTTATTTTAGAGAGAAATTTTGTATCAATAATAATATAAATCCTTCCAAAATAGTTTTTGCTTCACAAATTCACGGAACATCCGTTCAAAAAGTATCTTCGGCGGATGCAAATTCTTTTATTCCTAATTGTGACGGACTTATAACGGATGATAAAAATATTTATCTTTGTATTTTTACGGCGGATTGTATGCCTGTTTTTATGGCAGATAAAAATAAAAAAGCAGTTGCTTTAATTCATGCCGGTTGGCGCGGACTTGCGGCAGGTATTTTAAATAATGCCGTATTAAGTTTTAAAAATAATTTTAATATAGAAGCAAACAATATTGATATTTATATAGGTCCGCATATAAAACAGTGTTGTTATCAGGTAGGGGAAGAAGTATTAAATGTATTTAATGTAAATAATAGTAATAATAGTTATTTATCACTGGCACAGCAGGCAAAAAAACAATTAAATGTTTTAGGTGTAAAAAGTGTTGTTGTCAGCCCTTACTGCACTTACCACAACAGTGAACAATTTTTTTCTTACAGAAAAGAAAAAACAGATGGCAGAATTATGTCATTAATCGGTTTATAAGTTTTTCAGCTGTTCAGCTTTTTTTTGATAATACAAATTTTCTTTTTCAAGTTGTTGAGTTAATTCAACCAAATTTTCGTATAAAACCGAAACTTCCCGTTTTAACTGTTTTTGTTCCTTAGGTGCCTGTGCCAAATATTGAAAATTTTGTTCCTGGCATGCTTTTACTAAAAGTTGTTCAATTTCATTTATTTTGTTTTCTTTGTTTTCAATTTCGGTTTCAATACTTTTTACTTTCAATTCCAAAGGTTTTACTTTTTTTGATTTTTCCTGTATCAATACAGCCCTTAATTTTTTTATATCATCTTTTGTTAATGATGTTTTTTTGTTTTTTTCAGTTTTTGCCTTCAATTCATCCGTTTCATCTTCCCAACCTTTTTCGTTTAAAAATTCCTGGTATGTTCCGTTAAAAAGTGAAACTTTTCCTCTGTCAAAAATTATTAATTTTTCGGCGATGTTGTATAAAATATTTTCGTTATGTGTAACCATTATAACCGAACCATCAAACTCGTCTATTGCTGCCATCAGGGCTTGAGTTGATTCCAAATCCAAATGGTTTGTCGGTTCATCCAAAAGCAATAAATGGCAAGGTTGCAGTAATATTTTCCCGAGCAGTACTCTGCTTTTTTCACCGCCAGATAAAACGGATATTTTTTTCATTGCATCATCACCGCCGAACATCATTGCTCCGCAAATATTTCTAACTTGTTGAGGAAGGCAGTTTTGTGCCGATGAAAACATTGCTTCATAAATTGTGTGGTTAGGGTTAAGTTGCGCAACATCGGACTGAACAAAGTAAGAAGTTTTAAGTTCTGGATGTTTTTTTATATTTCCGGCTAAAGGTTTTATTTGTTCCGCCAACAACTTAAGTAATGTTGATTTGCCTTTGCCGTTTTT
>ONEP01000081.1 GCA_900316875.1 Candidatus Ruminimicrobium bovinum | reverse complement strand
TTTATATGATATTATAAAACAAGCTGATACGGCATTATATAAAGCCAAAAAAGAGGGAAAAAATAAAGTTTGCTGTTTTAATTAAAAATGAGAATAAATTATACTTTAAGAAATATTTTAATACTAATTTGTTATCTGAGCATATTTTTTGCTGTTCCGTTAAATGCAAAATTTAAATATGTTTTTATTTTAACTTTAGCACCTATTGGACTTTTCCTTTCAAAAAAAACTTCAAACCATTTTATTTTTTTTGTTGCTGTTGCTTATTTCATGGCAATAACCGGTTTGGGGACAAGTTTTTATACTATATCAATTATTATTCTTTTTGCAACATTAATACCATGTTCTTATATTTACAGCGAAGACAATTATCAAAAAAACGAGATTTTGGAATACAGAAACAAAGAATTAAAAAAATTAAAAGAACACTTAAAAGAAGAAGAAATAAAAGTTGAAAAAGAAGGTAATTTGTTAAAAAAAGAATTAGAAAACATTATTCAAATATATACAATTTCAAGAAACTTAACCGGAAAAATGACCGGGATTGCAGGTTCGGAAGAAATTGTTAAATATTTTGCTCCGTTAAATGAAGTTTATAATGTTATCGTTACTTTAAGGAACAAACAAAACAAACTGATTATAACAGGTATTTCAAACCAAACAATGCAAGAAAAATGGAATGAAATAATAGCAAACAATCAGTTTATAAACAAATTGCAAACCGTTCAAATTATAGATGATTTCTATTCCGTTGAAAACAATCCCGTAATAGTGTGTCCTATAGTTTTAGATAACGAATTGACATCTTGTATATTTTTAGTTGTAGATAAAAAAGCCGTAAATATATTTTTAGACAAAATTAAAATATTATTTCCTCATCTTATATTGGAATCCAAAAGAATAAAATTATTTACACAATTAAACGAAAAAGCACGAGTAGACGGTTTGACCGGTTTATATATCAGAAGATATTTTATTGAAAGATTGAAAAATGAAATAAAAAGAAGCAGAAGATATAAAACGGATTTTTTTATTATGATGGCGGATTTGGATTTCTTCAAAAAAATAAATGATACTTACGGACACTTGGCAGGTGACAAAGTTTTATCAACAGTATCAAAAATATTTACCGATTCATTGATGCCGGAAGATTTGGCAGCAAGGTACGGAGGGGAAGAATTTGTTTTTATAATACCATCATCAGATAAAAATTTTGTATTAAATATTGCAGAAACCATACGAAAAAAAGTAGAAGAAACAATTTTTATTGAAGAAGATAAGAAATTTTCCGTCACAATAAGCATAGGTATAGTAAAATATGACAGCAAATTAAAAGCCAAAAATATAATTGAACTTGCCGATAAAGCACTTTATAAAGCAAAAAAAGAAGGCAGAAACAAAATTATTATATTATAAAATTACCGTCATAATTTTCTTGCTTTTTACCTTTCTTTTGATTATAATATTTGTTTAAATGTATTAAAACAAGGAAATTAATATGGACAGCATAAACATAAGAATATCATACAGAGATACGGATAAAATGGGTGTTGTTTATCATGCCAATTATTTGGTGTTTTTTGAAATGGGCAGAACCGAACTTTTAAGAAAATTGGGATACAGCTATGATAAAATGGAAAAAGAAGGAATGTTTTTTCCTGTTGTAAATGCACAATGCAATTTTCATTCTCCCGCTAAATATGATGATATTATAACGGTTGAAACAAGAATTATCGAATTAAAAAATGTAACAATTACTTTCGGATATCAAATAAAATTAAATGATAAGTTGTTGGTTTCCGGTTCCACAAAACATCCGATGGTAAACAAAAGTTTTAAACCTGCAAGAATACCTCAAAATTTAAAAGAGTTATTGCTTCCGCATTTGGAACCAAATGAAAAATAAAGATATCTTTTTTATGCAACAGGCATTTAAATGTGCACAAAAAGCTTTTGCAATTGATGAAGTTCCGGTAGGTGCCGTTATAGTAAAAGACAATAAAATTATTGCAAAAGGATATAATAAAAGTATTAAAAACAAAGATACTTCCGCTCATGCCGAAATTATCGCCATAAGAAAAGCATGTAAAAAACTTGATAACTATCGTCTGAATGATTGCGTTATGTATGTAACTTTGGAACCGTGTTTAATGTGTGTCGGTGCATTGGTTTGGGCAAGAGTAAAAAAAGTTTATTTCGGGGCAACCGACATAAAAGCCGGTGCCGTTAAAAGTAAAATTGATATTTCAAAAATAAAATTAAACCATACAATTGAGTTTGAAGGTGGACTTTTATCTTCGGAATGTGCTAAAATTATGAAACGGTTTTTTGAAAACAAAAGAAACAATCGGGGGTGATTTGGGTTCGACGGGAATGAATGACGTGTAGAATGCAAGTCCGAGTTGGTCGATGGCTCGGTAAAAATCGACCGAAAAAGAAACGACAAACAAATCGTTCCTAACAGCATGCTCAAACCCTTTATGGGTTTTGGCGCAATGCCTATAGCTGCTTAAGTCAGCTACGGTCTGCTTTTGACACCTGCTATTAAGACAGACCGACAAGAGCAGGTTAGCATTGTTTTTGTTGTTCCGTAAAAACAATGTGAAATTTAAACGGAGCTGGTTTACAAAGTAATCCCGTCCGGAGACGGCTTTGTAAACGAGATAAAATTTCCGGGCTAAACTTGTAGTATTCTTACTGAAACTTTTTCGGACGCGGGTTCAATTCCCGCCACCTCCACCAAAATATAATGAACAAAAAAAACAATGCCCCAATAGGAATTTTTGACTCGGGTTTCGGCGGTCTTACGGTTATGTCTGCCGTTACAAAATTGATGCCGAAAGAAAATATTATTTATTTCGGTGATACCGCACATGTTCCTTACGGTTCAAAATCAAAAGATGTCGTTACGAATTTTACACTTAAAATTTCAAAGTTTTTAGTACAAAACAATGTAAAACTTATTGTTGTTGCCTGTAATACAGCTTCGGCATTCAGTTTAAGTGCACTTAAAAAAAATATTAAAATTCCGATAATCGGTGTTATCAAAGCAGGTTCAAAAACAGCCGTATTAAATACCAAAAACAATAAAGTTGCCGTTATAGGAACTGAAGGAACCGTTAAAAGTAATGCTTATACAAATGAAATAAAAAAAATAAATAAAAATATAAAAGTATTTTCTCAGGCATGTCCTTTATTTGTTCCGTTGGTTGAGGAAGGTTGGTTTAATTCTCCGATTACCGATGATGTTATAAAATTTTATTTGAAAAATATTATAAATAAAAAAGTGGATACTTTAATTTTGGGTTGTACACATTATCCTTTAATAAAAAAATCGATACAAAAAAATATAGGTAATAAAATAAAAATTATAGATTCCGCAACAGCCGTTGCTTATGAAGTTAAGGATTTGTTAATAAAAAACAATTTACTTAACAACACAAAAAGTAACGGAAAATATTCCTTTTACGTAAGTGATTCTCCGGACAAATTTAAAACAATAGGAAGTAAATTCTTTTGTAAAGAAATAAAAACGGTTAAAAAAATGGAGATAAATTAAAAATGAATTATAAGTTATCTGTAACGGATTGGTTTTCTTCTGCTCATTTTTTAAGACAATATAAAGGTAAATGTGAAAATTTGCACGGGCATAATTGGAAAGTGAGGGTATGTGTAAGCGGTAATAAATTGGATAAAACCGGAATGCTTTTGGATTTTACGGACATGAAAAAACATTTAAAACAAATAATGACCTATTTGGATCATAAGTTGTTAAATGAAATAGAACCTTTTGATAAAATAAATCCTACGGCAGAAAATATAGCTGCTTTTATTTTTGAAAAAATGAAAGTTGCCGAAACAGAAACTGCCAAAATACATGAAGTTGAAGTTTGGGAGAGCAGAACATCATCTGCGATAATATCATTATGAAAACGAAAGCCGTAATATTATTATCCGGCGGTTTGGATTCAACAACAGTTTTATATTATGCCTTATCAAAAGGGCTTGATTGCTACTGCATAATTTTTGATTACAATCAAAGGCACAGAAAAGAAATTAATATTGCAAAAAAAATTGCAACGGATGCAAAAGCTAAATTTAAAGTTATAAAGCTTGATTTAAACTGGAATAAAACATCTCTTATAGGGAAAAACAAAAAAATACCTAACCATAAAACAATAAAAAAAGGTTATATCCCTACGACTTATGTTCCCGGCAGAAATACAATATTTTTGTCAAATGCTTTGGCTTATGCCGAAACGATTAAAGCGAAATATATTTTTTTGGGAATAAATGCCGTAGATTATTCTTCTTATCCGGACTGTACACCGCAATATTTAAAAGCAATGCAACAGGTTTTTAAGGCATTAAATAATGGCATTGAAATAGTTGCACCGATAGAACATTTTTCTAAAAAAGAAATTATTCAATTAGGTTTGAAATTAAATGTTCCTTATAAAGACACTTGGAGTTGTTACAGCGGAACAAAAAAACCTTGCGGTAAATGTGATTCTTGCAAATTAAGGGCAAAAGGTTTTGCCGAGGCAGGTATAAATGACCCTGCACTTAAATAAAAACATTGCTCCGGTAAGTGAAATATTTTTTTCATATCAAGGCGAGGGAATATTTGCAGGCATAGGACAAATTTTTGTGCGTTTTGTCGGATGTAATTTAAAATGTAATTATTGCGATACAAAATATTCGGATAAAATAAATCAAAAAACAAAATTTTTAACTACGGAAGATGTTTATAAATCCATAGTAAAAATTTATTCAAAAAACAAAAATAAATTTTTCGGCAGAAAGCCATCCGTTTCTTTTACCGGCGGGGAACCTTTACTTTATTGTGATTTTTTAGAAACGGTTGTAAAAAAATTAAAAAAAGAAAATTTTGAAATTTATATTGAAACAAACGGGATTCTATTTAAGGAAATCAAACAATTATATAAATATTGCGATATAATTGCTGCCGATGTTAAATTAAAATCGGCTTGCGGTAAAAATTTGTTAAATTTACACGAGCAATTTTTAAAAAATTCCAAAAATAAAGTTTTCACAAAAATTGTTATTACAAAAAATGTATCCGAAAAAGAATTTACCGAAGCTGTTTTAACCGTAAGTAAAATATCAAAAAATATTAAGTTGGTTTTACAGCCGTCCGACTTTTCTAAAAAAACAAATATAAAATTAATAAAATGTTATAATATTGCAGCTAAATATTTAAAAGATGTTCGAATACTTCCTCAAATGCATAAAATATGGAGCATAAAATAATGCCTTTATATAAAAAAGAACTTTCGGAATTTGCCGAAAAGTTTACAAAAATAATAAATAAAACCGAATTAAAAGCAACTTTTGACGATTCCTGTTTTAGAGATTATCTTGTTCAAATATCAATAAGAAACAAATTAATTTCTTTGGGAAAAATAAATGTTTATTACAAGCCGTCAAAAAATACTTTTTCTTTAGTCAATTCAAACATAAAAAACAAGCAGGATTTGGACATAATAAATATTTGTTGGGACAAAGCCAATAATTTTAAAAGTTATGACAAGCATACAGGTATTTACGAAGCATTTGTTGACGGTTCTTTTATAAATAACAGAACCGGTTGCGGTGCCGTTATATTTTTAGGTGAAGAAAAAATTAAAGAATTTTCAATGTGCATAGAAGATACTTCTTCAAGACAATTCGGCGGAGAAATAACATCCGTTATGCTGGTACTTAAATGGTGTTTGCAAAATAATATAAAAAAAATAAGAATAAATTATGACTATATAGGCATAGAATATTTTGCTGACGGTAAATGGACACCTAAAAACGAATTGGCTAAAAATTATAAAAATTTTATTTCTTCAATAAATGGTATTGAAATATATTGGAGAAAAATAGACAGCCACACCGGCAACAGAAAAAACGACATTGCCGATAAACTTGCCAAACAAGCTTGTTCCATATAGTTTTTCAATTATATTTACCCTCTTTTTTCTTGACATAAAAAACGATATTTTATAAACTGAATAACATTTTAAAAAAAGAGATTTTATAAAATGAAATTAAAAACACCTTATTATTTAATTGATGAAAAGGCATTACTTAAAAATTTACAAAAAATTAAATATATCAGGCAACATAGCGGAGCTAAATTTGTTTTGGCTTTAAAATGTTTTTCGACATGGTCTGTTTTTAATTTAATGTCAAAATATATGGACGGGACAACAAGCAGTGCTTTGTATGAAGCAAAACTCGGCCATGAAAAATTCGGAAAAGAAGTTCATGCTTACAGTGTCGCTTATCCTAAAGAAGAAATTTTGGAACTTAAAAAATTTGCAGACAAAATAATTTTCAATTCAATATCCCAATTAAAAAGATTTTATCCGTTAGTGAAAAATAAAAATTTGGGAATAAGAGTTAATCCTAAAATAAGTTACAGTCATTTTGATTTGGCTGACCCTGCAAGAAAGAATTCCCGACT
>ONEP01000082.1 GCA_900316875.1 Candidatus Ruminimicrobium bovinum | reverse complement strand
CAAAAAAAATTTTATTCATTCGGTAAATTTGTTTATTCTTTGGCCGAATTCAATTATTGCTTTTCCGATTTTTTATGTAATGCAATTTGTACCGATGAAAATAAATACATAGTATCGGTTGCGAATAAAAAAGAAATTCCAAAATACCTTTCGGAAAATGCAATTAAAGAACTTGAAATTTTTTCAAAACTTTCAAAAATTACAACCGATGAACTTTTTTGTGAAATTGATTTTAAAGGATATATTCCGAAATTCAATAATATTCCGACGGATTTTTGTAAAATCTATAAAAATCAAATAAAAAATATTTCAAAAGTCGGTTACGGTATTTTTGCCGCATCAAAAATGTTTAAAGTTTCAAACGAACAAATTATACCTATAAAATCTGCAGATAAAATTTCGGCAGATATTTTTGTAGGTTATAAAGAACAAAGGAAACAAATTTTTGATAACACGAAAGCTTTATGTAAAGGTAAACCTGCCGCAAATGTTTTATTATACGGTGACGCCGGAACGGGAAAATCTTCCACCGTTAAAGCATGTGCGAATTATTTTTACAATGAAGGCGTTCGCCTTATAGAAATAAGAAAAGATCAACTTTTAAGTTTATCTTATATTATGGATAAAATTACGGATAATCCTTTGAAATTTATAATATTTATCGACGACCTTTCTTTTAATAAAAACGATGACAGTTTCAGCATGTTAAAAGCGACTTTGGAAGGTTCTGCGGGAGCAAAAGCCGAAAATGCCGTTATTTATGCAACAAGTAACAGACGTCATATAGTAAAAGAAAGTTTTTCCGACAGACAAAATAATGATGATATTCATATTAACGATACCATACAGGAACTTACTTCGCTTTCCGACAGATTCGGGTTAACCGTATATTTTGAAAAGCCGGATAAAAACCTTTATCTTGAAATTGTTTTTGCACTTGCCGAAAGAAATAATATTGAAACAAACAAAAAAGAATTGGCACAAAAAGCCGAAACTTTTGCATTAAATCGCGGTAATCGTTCACCGAGAATTGCAGAGCAATTTATAAACAGTTTAATTCTATAACATGGAATTTTATTTTTAATTTAAGTAATTCTTATAATATAATAAATAAAAGAGGAAATATGTTTAACGGAAAACAAAAAATTCATTTTGTAGGTATCGGCGGTGCCGGTATGAGCGGTATTGCGGAAGTTGCATTAAATTTGGGTCATCAGGTTTCCGGATCCGATATTAAAAAAACCGAAGTTACTCAAAGGTTAAAAGAATTAGGTGCTAAAATATATATAGGTCAAAAAGCCGAAAACATAAAAAATAAAAATATAGATGTTGTTGTTACTTCAACTGCTATTTCAAAAGATAACCCGGAAGTACAACAGGCCGTAAAAGATAAAATTATCATTATTCCTCGTGTAGAAATGCTTGCCGAACTTGCAAGGTTAAAATATACAATTACAATTGCCGGTACTCACGGTAAAACAACAACAACATCAATTACGTCAATGGTTCTTGATGAAGGCGGTTTTGATCCGACAATAGTTATCGGCGGTAAATTAAAAAATTTGAAAACAAATGCTCGGCTCGGTAAAGGCGAATATATGATTGCCGAAGCCGATGAATCCGACGGTTCTTTTTTAAAATTATCACCCGTAATAACCGTTGTTACAAATATAGATAACGACCATCTTGATTATTACGGTAATATGGAAAATTTAAAAAATGCTTTTATAAAACATATAAACAGTCTTCCTTTTTACGGATGTGCCGTTGTATGTACGGACAGTCCTTTGGTAAAAGAAATTTTACCTTATGCCGCAAGAAAATATATAACTTACGGTTTTAAAGGAACACCCGATATAACGGCAACCGAAATTTCCGTTGTAAACGGTAACACGGAATACAATGTTATTTATAAGGGTAAAAAACTCGGTAAAATCGTATTAAAAGTTCCGGGTGAACATAACGTATTAAATTCGTTGGCGGCAATAGGTGTAGGACTGCAATTTGATATACCTTTTGTAAATATAAAAACGGCATTGGCAAATTACGGCGGTGTAGGAAGACGACTTGAAGTTAAAGGAGAAAAAAAAGGAATTACTGTTATTGATGATTACGGCCATCATCCGACGGAAGTTAAAGCAACCCTATCCGCATTAAAACATAATTATCCCAATAAAAGGTTGGTTACAATATTTCAACCGCACAGATATACAAGAACACAAAATTTATATAATGAATTCGGAAAAGCATTAAAAAAAGCCGATGTAATTTATATTATGGATATTTATGCCGCAAGCGAAAAACCGATAAAAGGTATTACTTCGGATTTAATTATAAATTCTGCTCGTGAAAACAAGTGTGAAGTTCATAAATTTACCGATATAAATTCTGTTGCCGAAACACTAAAAGAAAATGATATTTTGCTTACATTAGGTGCAGGTAATGTTTGGCAACAGGGAGAAGAATTGCTAAAGTTATTATAAGCCGATTTTAACGAATCAGTGATATTTTATAAGTATATTCGTGGGGTGTAATGTTTACCTTGTTTTCTCTCGATAACCAACCGAGAGCAAGGTAAAGCATTGTATTTGATAAACCTAAATTTGCTTTTATTTGAATCGGAGTCGATTCTCCGTTTGCATCAAGGTATCTCCAAATTTGTCCTGCAACAGTGCCTATAATATCAATCATATTTTTACCACCAAAAGACAGTTTATCAGGTTATGGGATTACAGGTTATTTTAACTTATAGCCGTATAATTCAAAAACCAATAACCTAAACTACATTTTTTCAACAACAAAAAGTTCGGTATCTTTATCAACAGGTTTTCCGTTTTCAATTAAAATCTTTAATATTTTAACTTTTGTCGGAGCTTTTATCTCGTTCATTACTTTCATCGCTTCAACTATACATAAAGTTTTACCCTCGGCAACAATATCCCCTTCTTTAACAAAAGTAGGGCTTGAAGGGGATGCCGATCTGTAAAAAACACCTGTTAAAGGAGATTTTAAAGTTTCATTGTTTTCTTCTTCAACAACTTGTTCTTGTTCGTTCTTTTCATTTACTATATTTTTGATAACAGTATGCTTACATTTATCATTGACGGTTTTTCTTCTGATATGAAAACGGGAAGTCGCAGACTTTATTTCCATCTCTTCAACTTTTTCGTCGCACATAATTTTATACAAAGCTTTTACTTCTTCTTGAAGCTGCTTTTCTTTTTCGTTATTAGGCATATTGTCCTCTACATATTTTTACTTAAGTTTATTCTGCCTTGGTTATCTATTTCATCTACTTTAACCACAATTTCTTCACCCACCGAAACAACATCCTCAACTTTTTTAACTCTTGTTTTGGCAAGTTTTGAAATGTGAACAAGCCCTTCTTTGCCCGGCAAAAATTCAACAAAAGCACCGAAAGCCATTATTCTTGTAACTTTTCCTTTATATGTTTTTCCTACTTCAACTTCAGCTGTTAAACCTTCAACAATATTCCTTGCACATTCCAAAGAAGCCGTATTGTCTGCCGAAATAAACACCGTTCCGTCTTCTTCTATATCAATTTTTGCACCGGTGGATTCCTGAATATTCCTTATATTTTTGCCTCCGGGCCCTATCAAACCGCCTATCTTACTTTGAGGAATTGTTAATACGGATATTTTAGGAGCATATTTTGAAAGTTCTTCTCTGGGTTTGTTTATTGCGGCTTCCATTTTATCAAGAATTTCCATTCTGCCGACACGTGCCTGTTCAAGGGCTTGTGCCATAATTTCTGTTGTAAGCCCTGTAGTTTTTATGTCCATCTGTAAAGCGGTAATACCTTTTCTTGTTCCTACAACTTTAAAATCCATATCACCCAAGTGGTCTTCCATACCCATAATATCGGTTAATATTGCATAATTTTTGTCGTCCTGCATAAGCCCCATTGCAATACCTGCACATGCCGATTTTACAGGAACACCTGCATCAAACAATGCAAGGCATCCTCCGCAAACCGAAGCCATTGAAGATGAACCGTTGGATTCCAAAATATCCGATACTATCCTTATTGCATAAGGAAAATCTTTTTCTTCCGGAAGTATCGCTTTAAGTCCTCTTCTTGCCAAAGCGCCGTGCCCTATTTCTCTTCTTCCGGGAGACCTTTCCGGTTTAGGTTCGCCCGTCGCAAAACCCGGAAAATTATAATGTAACATAAATCTTTCTTTATATTCACCGGTTAACTCATCCATAACCTGCATATCTTCCGGTGTTCCCAAAGTAACCGAAGCCAACGACTGTGTTTGACCTCTTGTAAATATTGCACTGCCGTGTGCTCTTGGTAAATACCCCACCTCACATGTAATAGGCCTTATTTCGGTTAGTTTTCTGCCGTCTGTTCTTATATTTTTAGTCAATACCAACTGCCTTGCTTTGTTATAGAAAATATCCTCCATAACAAAATCGATGTCTTTGCTTTTTTCCGGGAAAGTTTCGGCTAATTTTGTTTGTATTTCTTCTTTAAATTTAGCCCATGTAGTATCCCTTTCGGTTTTATCTTTTATGGTAACACATTCTTCTGCTTTTGAAATAACTTCGGCTTCAACCATTTTCTTTAAATTTTCATCTATAACGGGTTCCGAAACAGGAAGTTTTTCCTTCGAAGGTAAAGTATCAATAAATTTACAAATTTTACTTACTTCTTCTTTTGCCAAATTCAAAGCATCAAGCATTTCCTGTTCTGAAAGCTCATTTGCACCTGCTTCAACCATTGTTAAAGCATCTGCAGTTCCGCCGACAACCAAATCCAACTCGCTTTTTTCCTGTTCTTCAAGTGTAGGATTTACTATTAATTTACCGTCAATTCTTCCTATCCTGACGGCACCTACGGTTTTTTCAAAAGGTATATTTGAAAGTTTTAATGCAACAGATGCACCTATTATACTTATTATTGCTGCTTCATTAACACAATCGTGAGAAATAACTGTTGCCGTTATCTGTGTATCGTTTCTCCAAAAATCGGAAAACAAAGGCCTTATAGTTCTGTCTATAAGTCTGCTTACCAAGATTTCGCTGTTTTTGGCTTTTGCTTCTCTTTTAAAAAATCCGCCGGGAATTTTACCTACGGAATATGTCTTTTCTCTGTAATCAACGGTTAAAGGCATAAAATCCGTTCCTTCTTTAGGAGTTGCCGAAGCAACGGCATTAACCAAAACCATTGTATCGCCTAAACGAACTACACAGGAACCGTTTGCCTGTTTTGCAAGATGACCGAATTCAACCTTAATTTCTTTTCCTGCTACATTAAAGGATGTTTCTGTTTTTTCCATTTCTGCTCCAT
>ONEP01000164.1 GCA_900316875.1 Candidatus Ruminimicrobium bovinum | reverse complement strand
GAACCTACACCGACTACGGCTATTTTTATTTTGCTCATTTTTTAAAACCTTTTATTACTTTAATTATTGTGTTAATATCTTTAGAACCAAGTGACGGATGAACCGGAATTGATATAACTTCTTTTACAGCTTGTTCAGCAACCGGACATAAACCTTTTTTATATCCCAACTTCTGATACAAAGGTTGTTTATATATAACTTCCGGATAATGTATTCCGCAACCTATTCCGTTATCTTTTAAATATTTCATAAATTTATCTCTTAAACCGTATTTTACTTTAACGGTATATTGATGATAAACATGTGTATATCCTTTGGGAACAAACGGTGTTTCAATAAAATCAATATTTTTTAAACCGTCGGAAAGTTTTTTTGCATTTGCAATTCTTTGTTTAGTCCATTTTTGTATTTGTTCACACTGTGCAAGCCCCATGGCTGCCGCAACATTTGTAAGTCTGAAATTATACCCCAACATATCGTGCCCGTAATGTGACATTCTTCCGTGGTTAATAATTTTCTTTGTAAGAGCATCCGTTTTTAAATTATTTGTTAAAACGGCACCGCCTTCACCGGTAGTCATATTTTTTGTTGCATAAAAGGAAAAACATCCCGCATCACCTATAGAGCCGACTGTTTTATTTTTATATTTTGCCAAATGTGCCTGGCAACAATCTTCAATTAAAATAAATTTATATTTCTTTTTTAATTTTAAAAGTTCGCCCATATCACAAGGTAAGCCGTATAAATGAACACATATTACGGCTTTAATATTTTTTTCTTTTTTCAATATTTTTTCAACCGATTTAGGATCGATATTAAAAGTTTTTTCGTCAATATCGGCAAATATCGGTTTTGCACCGCAATATAAAATTGAATTTGAAGTTGCAATAAAAGTAAAAGGTGTTGTTATAACTTTATCACCCGGCTTAATTGCACAAGCCAAAAGTGCGGCATGAAGGGCAGTCGTTCCGCTTGAACAAACGGTTCCGTATTTTGCACCGGAAATTTTTGAAAATTTATTTTCAAATTCTTCCACATATTTTCCGCTTGCAACTATACCGGAATCAATAACTTCATTTATAAATTGTTTTTCTTTTTTCCCGAAAATCGGTTTTACCAACGGTATCATTTTACCTCCAAAAAAATTGCTTTGCAATTTTTTAGCCGAGAGCTGAGCCGGAAACTTTGTTTACAAGCCCAACATCACCGGCTGAGCAGCTGATAGTTTAACGACAACAACGAAACCACAATGTATAATGTACATTACCTAAACGGCTAAAATTGTTACACCAAGTTCCTTAGCTTTTTTGATAACTTCGTCTTTATCTAAAATTAATGTAGAGCCGGCCTCTATCGCCATAGCCCTTATTTTATTTTCTTTTAATGTATCAATTGTTCTTGTTCCTATAACGGGAACATCAAAACGAAAATCCTGATTCGGTTTTGCAACTTTAACAACTATTGCATTTTCCCCGCCCAAACCGTAAGCCCTTTTTATACATTCATCTGTTCCTTCAATGGACTCAACGGCCAATACGGATTTATCTTTTACCACAACGGTTTGCCCTATATCAAAACCTGCTATGCCTTTTGCTATTTTAAAACCGAATTCAACATCTTTTGTTTCTGCGGAATTTAATTTTTTACCGACTATCAAGCCCTTTTGTGCAAGCAAATGTTTTAAATATATGTGTGACGGTAAGAAATTTATTCCGTCTTTTTCAAATTCCTTTACAACGGCACCGAGTATGGTATCGGTTTTTTTATTCAACAAAGAGCCCATCAATTTCATTGCTCTGAAATCCATGGTAATTGCAGAATATATTTTTGCATGCTTAACCTGCCCCACCATAAGAGCGGTTTTAACATCATTTTCTTTAAATATATCTATAATTTTTTGCAATTTACCTATTGATGTCCAGTAAACTTTATCACAAACCTTTTCAATATCCTTATCGGCTTCTTCTTTTAAAGCTATAACGATAAAAGGTTGATTTTGTTTTTTTATTTCTTCGGCAACAAGAAAAGGAAACCTGCTGTTACCTGCAATTATTCCTATATTACTCATCTTGGCCTTG
Source organism: Candidatus Ruminimicrobium bovinum (assembly GCA_900316875.1). Classification (GTDB taxonomy): domain Bacteria; phylum Elusimicrobiota; class Endomicrobiia; order Endomicrobiales; family Endomicrobiaceae; genus Ruminimicrobium; species Ruminimicrobium bovinum. The sequence continues at coordinate 763 of ONEP01000164.1, read as the reverse complement.
CAATTCCCCTTTGAGATTTCTTTATAAACTTAACTATATCGCAAACGGGAGTTGAATTTTTAAATTCATCTTCAAGTTTTTCAAGTGCTTGTTCCAACGTTAACTTTGACATAAATAAAATTTTATATGCATGCCTTATTGCTTCAATATCTTCGTGCGGAGTTTGCCTTCTTTTTAAGCCGATTAAATTAAGCCCTACAAGCTTTGCCCTGTCACCCTGTGCCTGTGCAAAAGGAATAATATCCATAACAACCATTGCACCGCCGCCGATAATTGAACTTTTACCTATTCTTGTAAATTGATGAACGGCGGCAAGCCCGCCTATAACAACATTATCTTCTATTTCAACATGCCCTGCTATTGCAACACAATTTGCAATTATTACATTATTACCGACTATACAGTCATGTCCTATATGGCTGCACATCATAAGTAAACAATTTTTACCGACTACAGTTTCTCCGTGAGCCGCCGTTCCTCTGTTGACCGTAACATATTCCCTGATCATTGTACCGTCGCCTATAATTGCTTTTGTTTTTTCACCTGCATATTTTAAATCCTGCGGGGCAGTTCCTACTACACTGTGGCTAAACAATTTACAATTTTTACCTATATCGGCACATTCAACAACAACACCGGAATTTATTATCGTGCCGTCACCGATTGATACATCTTTTCCTATAACGGCATAAGGTCCTATTTCAACATTTTGTCCTATTACTGCAGAACTGTCTATAATAGCAGTTTGATGTATCATTTTAAG
>ONEP01000087.1 GCA_900316875.1 Candidatus Ruminimicrobium bovinum | reverse complement strand
TCAATTCATGTTTTTTAGGTTATAAGGTTATCAGGTTATAGGGTTATAAGTTATTTTATAATTTTTAACCGATAATCTTATTTATATAAACCGTCGTTAATTGCTTCTTTTTTTAATTCTATTAAAAAAAGCTTTTAAAAGTTGTTCTATTTCTTCGGATTTTAGCAATTTTGCCGTTAATATAAAAATAAAAATTCCAAAAACAATTGATATCGGAAGTAAAATAAAATATGAAATGTTAATAAGCATTATAAGGTAACAAATTATTCCCATTACAACGGATGCCGCTAATGCTTTTGACAGTGATTTCATTATTTTTATTATTCCCAAATTGCCTATTTTTTTTCTTATTTTATATGCCAAAATTATAAAATTTATATATGCACATATTGATGTTGCAAGGGCAAGCCCGCCGACACCTATAACTTTCATTAAATACACACATAAAACAACATGTATTATCATAACTAAAAAAGCAACTTTTACCGGAGTTTTTGTATCCTGGAAAGAAAAAAAAGTGTTTGCAAAAATTTTAGATATTGCATAAGCCGGAAGGCCAAAAGCATAACATATTAATGCTTGGTTTGTAAGTATTGAAGCAATATCGTCAAACTTTCCCCTTTGAAATAAAACTTTTATTATCGGAAGCCCCAAAACAATTAAACCTGCAGCTGCGGGAATCAATAATATAACCGAAAACCTGACGGATAAATTTAATGTTTCTTTCATATCATTAATATTTTTATGTGCCACTGCTTTTGACATTAAAGGAAGTGAAACAGTTGCAAGGGCAAGCCCGAAAATTGCCAAAGGAAGTTGCATTAACCTGTTTGAATAATATAATGCGGTTATTGAACCGTTACCCAAAAAAGATGCACAAACAGTATCCACAAAAGTATTTATTTGGTCAACGGAAATTCCTATTATAGAAGGTATCATCAATAAAAATATTTTTTTTAATCCCGGATGATTTAAGTTAAAATCAAATTTTAAATGCCATCCCAATTTTTTTAAAGAAGGATACTGCATTAAAAAATGCCCCAAGCCGCCGAAAATTACACTTACGGCAAGCCCTTTTATTTGATTTTCCGGTGTAAGAAGCGGAGCTATTGCAAGCACATAAATAATTTCGGCAAAGCTTAAATTTGCAGGTGCAATTGCAGGAATAAAAAAAGCTTGTAATGTATTTAACAATGCAAGTAACAGCCCTGCCAAACAAATAAAAATTAAGAAAGGAAACATTAAACGGGTTAAATCTATGGTAAGTTGCAGTTTTTCCGGGTCTGAGGTAAAACCCCATGCAATAAATTTAACCAACTGCGGCGCAAAAAAAACACCCAAAATCGTTATTACGGTTGTTATAAGCAACAATGCCGTAAAAACAACATTTATAAGTTTTTGTGTTTCCGATTTTTGTTTGGTATGTAAATATTCGGAAAATACGGGAATAAATGCAACCGAAAATGAACCTTCGCCAAGCATTCTTCTTATAAGGTTAGGTATTCTAAAAGCCGCATAAAAAGCATCGGCAACCATACCCGCACCGAATAAATAAGCAACCAACATATCCCTTAAAAAACCGAAAACTCTGGATATTGCAGTGCCTATGCTTACATAACCCGCATGTTTAACTATTTGTTTATTTTCCGACATAAGTTAAATAAAAAAAAGCCGATATTGCTTAGATATCGGCTTTTTAAATAAAATTTTTGATTATATCGAAGCAACCAATTTTGCAAGTCTTGCTTTTTGGTTATTAGCGGAATTTTTGTGAATAACATTTGTTTTACTTGCCTTATCCCACTGAGAAAAAGCAACATTCAATGCCTTTTGAGCTTCTTCTTTATTTTTTGCTTTTACCGCTGCTTCCACTTTTTTTGCAAGTGTTCTTATTTTACTTGTAGCAGCTGCATTTCTTGCCGTTCTTTTTTCAGCTTTTCTTACTTCTTTAAGTGCAGATGTATGTCTGCCTGTTTTTAATTTTGCCATTATATTCCTCCAAACAATTGAACAATGTTATAAACATTTGATTATTGTATCATATTTTGTTTTTTATAGTCAAGAAAAATTTATAGCCGAATGGCTGAGGGCTGAGAATTTAACGATAACAGCAAACGGCAATGTAGAATATTATTATAAGTTGAATATGTCTTCGTTTAATAAAAAATCATATATCCCTATATGTATTATTCCGTTGTTATCAATCCACGGTTTTTGAGTCGTTTTTGTTATTATAAATTTTTTAAAAAAATCTTTTACGGCAAGCAGCGGTCTAAGTTCTTGCTTTTGTTTATCCTCATCCGAAATATTAAGTGCAGGTTGAAGATAAAAATCTCTTTTTATATACATTTTTTTCCTTATTTTGTTTTTGGAAAAGTTAGTCGTTTTTACAACAAACTTTTCCCTTGATAACATAAAATATTTATGATTGTCAATTTTTTAGGTTATAGGGTTATAGGGTTATGGGGTTAACGGCAACGGCAAAACGGCAATGTATAATGTAAAATGTAGAATGTATAATTAACGGCGAACGACAACGAACAACAACAGATTACTCATATTCCTCGTCGCTTCGCTCACTCGGAATGACAGAAAAAAAAGGACTTCCGGGAAAAACTCGGAAGTCCTTTTTGTATTTCTTATTGCTATTCCAAATTATGCAGCTGTCAAGATATCTCTTACACCTTCCAATGCACTATTACCTATATCTACAAAATCAGCTACATTTCTTTCAGATATTAACATATCACCGGATTTCAATAATATATTTAATGTCGTTATCATATTATTTTTAGCTTCAGAACTAATTTCTTTTTCAAACAAGATATTATCAGAATTTATTCTAATTAATACGGAATCCATATATCCTTGCATCATATTCCTTATTTCAGGGAAACTCATTTGTTTAAATTTATTTATTGTTTGTTCATTTAATACAATATCAACACCTGTAACTTTTGCCTGCACTAACAAGTACCTTATAATTTTTCTTTCGTTATCGCTTAAAGTATTTAAAATTTCTCTCATATCATTATTTATAGAATTATCATCAATATTAATATTAATAAGTTCTTCTTCAAGTGTCGCTTCAATAACACCTCTAAACAACTGTTTTATTGCTTTTATTCTCAAACCGCTATTATCATTTTCATCATTATTAATATAACCATCTGTGAGAATAAGCTCTATCTCTGTTTTCATTTTCTTAGATAATTTATCTTTATTTATTTCATACCAATTATTAAAGTCATTTAATGTATATTTTTCACTTGTAAACATTTCGGTAAAATCTTTGATATCGAAAGAATTTTGAACAAAAGCATTCTTAGCTATACTAATTCCGGCATTATACGAAACTTTAGCTTTATTAGCATATTGGAACATTTTTGAATTACCATATTTAGTAAAGCTATATTTCATAATAGATATTGCACCAATACCCATTGCAACTAATTTTTTTGCAGTTGCTTCTGTAATTTCAACATCTTCACTGTATTCAACTTCTATTTTTCCATTTTCTATAAATTTATTAAATATCTTACTATTATTACTTAATTTTTCTAATCCTTTTTCACTTAAAGTGATACCATAATTTTGATTACTTATTTTTTCAAACACTTTAATATCTACATTTTCACCAAGTTTAATATTCACATCAGGCATAACAAAATTTATACCAGCAACAACAGGCATTACAAAATTATCAATAATGTAGGAAGTATTTTGAACTTTTGAAACATCCAATTTAACTCCTGTAAGATTGCTGAATCTATTTATATAATTTGTTATTTCTTCCACATTAGAATTATCATTAACGGTAACAATTAAATTAACATCAAAACCTAAATTTCTAAGACGGCTAATTTCATTCTTTATGACACTATCTGATTGTCCGTCAACAATTAAATCCAATGTATTGTAACCTGCATCTTTTTGTAAACGAATTAATTGTTCTGCAGATAGCCTTGTTTTTAAATTATAGTTAGTAGATTTTTTAACAGGAGCTTCAATTATTGAATATGTTGAAACACTGAATTTTTGCCTAATATTAACATCATTATATATTGCATTTTCTTTTTCATTATCAAGCTCTTCACAGAATTTTTTATATAGTTGTCTATAATTTTGCAAACCTATGGTTTTAATACCATAAACTTTTTCAAATAAAACTTCAGTAAGACGATTATCACTACTTAATCTATCTAAATATTCTGCTTTTGCAAATTCTACAATTTCACTTCGTTCATTTTCGCTGAGTTTATTAAATTTAGCTTTTGATTCACCTATTACTGTCATAACAAGTTCGTAACTATCGCCGTATGTTCTAACACCTACTTTGAAATTAATATCATTATTTTGAGCATCTTTTACTGTAATGTTACTACCTCTTGCAAAGTTTTTACCTCTGGCATCATAACTCTGGTTAAATTCAAATCTACGTAAAGTTTTAACTTTAATTTCACCGGCGGTGGCATTTGCACCAATTTCGGCTGCTGTATTTGAAAGATACGGAATAAAGAATTTAATAATATGCTTACTCCAATTTGTAAATTCTTCAATAACATCAACTGCACCATTGTCTTCTTCTATTTCTTCTACTTCATCAACTTTAGTTTGAGAAGTTTCTTCTTTTGCAGGAAGTTCCGCTTGACCTAAAAATGAATTTTCAATATTTTCACGAGGTAATTTTCTAACAGGTTTAAAATCTTCTCTTCTTTCTTTTTCACTATCTACTTTCTCATCTATAACCTCAACTTGTTCAGCAGCAGGTAGTGCAGGTTTTACTTCAATTGCTTTTTTATCTTCTTTTTCTAATCTTTTTGTTTCAGCAACAGGACCTTCTATTTTTTCTTGTTCTTTCTTTTTTACTCCAAATATTTTTTCAACCAATTTATTAAAGTACTCTTCAAAATCATTAAAATATTTATATAATACAGACAAGAAACCTGAAGGCATAATTTGTGTATCTTTTACCTCATAATTTTCTACCTCAATCATATTATCTTCTTTTTTCTTTTCTACAGATACAGGCACAGGTTTAGTTTCTCCTTCTATAACTTCAACTTGCTCATTATCAATTTTTATAACAGATTCCTCTTGTTCTACATGCTTAACAGACGGCTCTTTTTCTTCATCATCGGGAATAACTTCTCCTTTAACATCTATTACTTCAGGTTGTTGTTTAGATGTAACTTTTCTTTGTTCGTCAATTTGTTCTTCGACAGTAGTTGTTTGTTCTGAAGTATCTGAAGTATCTAATAATCTACCGGGATCTGTTATTGCACTTGTTTCAAGAAGAGGAACTTTCACATTATCACCATCACCACCATCTTTATCTTCATTTTGTTCAATATTATCAGTAGTTTTATCCGTATCGGATTTTCTCATATTTTTTAATATGTAACCCGGTACCATAAATAAATTACCGATAAGCATAACCGCAATAACAATAGGTGCCGTAACAACAATTTGAATCCACAAAACATCCGAGTTTCTTAATTCTTGAACTTTTTCCCATTCGGCTCTGTCTTGTTCGGAAGCATTTGCAACTTTTTCATCAATACTTTTTTTACTGTTAGATATAGCCCTGAAATAATTTTTAATTTCTTTCTTAATATTACCAAATACTGTTTTTGCCGGAGATTCTTTTAAATTAAAACCTGTTCTTAAACCGGATTGTGACCAGATACTTGCAAAAGGGAAATATATCATAACAAAAGAAAGTATATATGCAAAATGAGGAGCAGCAATGAATGATGCAAAAAGAATAATGATAAGAGCAGCATTTGCTATAAAATGAGAATTATATGTAGCAGCATCTGTTATAACATGATCACTGTCTTTACCAAGACCTCTTCCAGTAAATATATATGCAGATATTCCCTTTAATAAAACAGATAAGAAACCGCCTTTCATATTATCGGAATCACCAAGGAATGCCGGCTTTAATATAGTTTTAAGCCAAGAAGAGAATGGATTTTTACCTTCATTATAAGAAGACTTAAATGTTACATAACTGAGCAATGAATTTGATTGAGACAAAGGAATACTTACCAAAGCAAATACTATCGCATAAGGGAACGCAGCAAAAGGACTTATTCCAAAGAATAAAACTATCAAGATATAAGAACCGATTGCCCCACTGACAAGAAGAGTTTTTAAATAGGTTAACGGGCCTTGGAATAAATAGGACGAAATCTTAAATGCACCCGAATAAAGTTCAATTAAATTTCTTATAGGATTTTTACTTCTTGTTTTAGATTGTTCCATTAACATTTGATTATATCTTACCATTGCCAACGAAATAAAAAATTCAGCTGCACCTTGTGCAAATTTATTTTTCATTCCGGTAAATCCTCTGCTGGCAGCTTCTTTTTGTTTATCGTCTTTTAAACCTTCTATCTTCGCTATCGGTTTGTAACTTCTTGCAGTCATTCTACAGAACATACCAAAAATCATGTCTTCACTGATTTTATCTCCGTAAGCAGTTTCACCACGAGTTTTATCCAAATCGTACATAGCACGACCATATAATTGTAAAGTATTATCAACTTCCATTGCAGCATGCATTGTATTAAAAGGTTGTTCTTCCAACGAAGCATTCAGTCTCGAAAATACGGTATTTCTAAGTGTTTTGCTTTGTTTTTCATCAGGAATAACGGCAGTGAGACCAGGATTTTCCATTAAAACTCTTTGTTTCGTAGAATGTCTTTGTGCTGTTTGAATATCCATAGAATTGTTTGCATCATAAGTTGCCAAATATTTTGTTCCAAACAGCATTTCATTCAAATCTTCAAGAATTCTAAGATGCTCAGCTTTTCCTGAACCTTGAATTGGATTACCTATTTCAACTTTTTTAACATCATAGCTTACATATGAACACTCTTTATTATCAGCAAAAAATGTTTTTGCATCGGTTTTTAAAACAACTTTTATTTCAAACATAATCTGTTTGTAGATATTTATCTCATCAAAAGTTGCATTTCCTTCTTTTATTTTTTGCTCAAGAGCTTTAAAATCAGCATAAGTAATATGCTCTTCTTTCAATATTACCGGTAAATTAAGCATTAATTCATTATTTTCAAAATCACTTAATAAATTCTTTTGTTCCTCTGTTAAATTTTCTTTATTTTCCAAATCCTTAATTTCAGTTAACTTATTAAATACAATATTTTCATTCGGAGTTCTATTTCCTTTATCTTTTAAAATTTCATATTGTCTTTCACCAAATAATTCAGGATTTTGAATAACAGCATATTTAACAGATGGATTCTTTTTTACATTATTATTTACTGAAATAATGTTATTAATACCATTATCTTTTTCAAAATCAATTTTGACATTACCATTTTCATCAATAACTCTATTAAAATCTTTTGCATAAACCTGATAACCTATAAGGAAATTATTCTTACCTTTTAATACTTCAGATATGGTTTTGTCAAAATTTTCCTCATTTGTATATTTATCGGCATTTTCTATTTTTGCCTGTAACAAATTCGCCTCATAAATTGCATTGAAAGCATTATCCAACTCAGATAATTCCTGTCCATGAATTTGTCCCCAAGCACAAATAATTTGAACAATAGGATTATCTTCATCAAAAGCTTTACCGTTATTTTCTACCTGTTTACCTTTATTAACAGAAACATTTCCTTTTTCATCTACATTTATTAATTCTTTAATACTGCGGTAAGCAGCTAATGCTTCATCATCGGAATAAATTACAGGATCTTCATTTTTACCGTTTTCATAATAAAGAAGCAAATCATTACCTTCATTATCTTTTGTTTCTTCAAATTTATCAAGCATCGCCAAGAATTCGTCAGTGTATACTCCTATAAGATGAGTAAGTTTTGTATTACCGGTTCCATCATCATGAATTCCATTTAACGGCTCAGCACCTTTATTGAGATACAAAGTTACTTCTTCTGCGTAACCTGTGCCCATGTGTGCGGAATTTTGTTCACCTAACACAAGAGTTTTATTCCCAATATTTGTAGAAACATTTCTGGCTTGATGCTCATTAAAAAATTCTTCCCTTGCAGACATAGTTGAAGGTTCTTTAGTAAAATCAGGGAATTCTGTTATTTCCCTATCAAGCCAGTTTCCGTTTCTTGGTTGACCAAACTTAAACAAATAATTTTCATATTCTTCGGTTGTAAGCTGATGCCTGTCATATAAACCTTTCATCATTTGGTTATGATACTCAGCCGCGGCAACAACTATTAAACGTTGTGCCTCATTCTTATCTTCTTGAGATAAATTATCAACAAACTTTGTAAAAGCACTTTCTTTAACTATTTCTTCAGTGGATAAAACATTTTTATCAGGATTTTTATCTTTATACATTCTTACCAACATATCTTGAGATAATTTTCCTATAATTCTATCATCGGTTATATTCATAAAATCAGTTATAAATTCGGAATTTGCAAGTTTTGAATATTTTTCATTGTTATTTGATGCTTGTTCCAAATTACCAAAATATTGTTGTCTTGAAGACCAATCTTTTCCAGCTTTAAAATAACCTTTTGCTTTTTTATCTTTATATGCAAAAATCGTATTATAAATTCCAAATGTCCCAAAGAAATCAAGTAAGAAGAAACATATAAATGGGAATGAAATTAATCCTGTAAACATAATACCGGTTGCAAAAGTTAATAATGCAACAAGAGCAACATATGAAGATAAAACGGCAGCAAACGCTATAAGTTTAGGATGTTGTTTTGATGAAAGAAATTCGCTGTCTTTTGCAAAATTATATACTGCCAAATAACTTGCGAATATAACAAAACTTAATGCTACCAAAACTACAGGGTTCAATACAAACATAGCACCGGTTCCAACAAAACTTGCAGACATAATACCTGAAGGAAATGCTATACCTAACCCTGTAAATAATCCGTTAAACAAATATGCTTCAAAAACGGTTTTTAAAGCTATCGCAAAAATCCACATTTTCTTGTTTGTTTTTGATATTTCCTTTTGAGATTCTATTTCAGTTTCATCCGTAGTGTCTATTCTGTTTCTAAATATAGGAACAACTTCTCCGAAATAATCTCTTATAAGATTTTTCTGAAGAATGTTTTCAACTTTAGAAAGGCCATAGTAAATACCAAGAGCAATAGCAATTACAGCTACAAATGCAATAAAAGGTGACAATAATGCAGACCCCAAAATAACAACACCTTGAGCAAATGCAACATATGCTGCTATAGGAGCAAATGTGGAAACAACAGCAAGTATAAGTTCTTTGAAGTTAACAAGTAACTGAATAGGTCCCATTATAAAACCGGTATGAGGAACATATTGTCTATATAAATTTAATAATGCCGGTTTATCCGTTATGGTGTTTTCAACATACTTATCTTTAATATATTTATTATACCTTTCTACATAACCCGGAGTTCCGAAAGTGTCATTAATTTCAAGGTTTGTATATTTATCAGTAGTTGATTCTTTATTATTTCTTGGACCGCTGATACCAAGAATATCCGTTAAATATTTAATTTCTCCCTTAAAATTTCTGTCTTTTTTCATCAACTCAAAAATTTCATCATCAGAAAGATTTTCAACCTTATCCTGATTTTGTTCTTTAAATATTTCTATAAGCTGAGCTTTTCTTTGTTCATACGTTATACCTTTATCTGTATATGTTTTAACCCATTCTATTTCATTACTTATCATTTCATTTATTCTATTTTGCTTACCATCTTTATAAAGAACCAATGCATTAAATACAAGCACATCTTTTAAATTGGAAGCTTCAAATTGATTTTGAGCATCCAAAATTTGAAGCAATACTATAACTTTTTCAGTATATTCGTATGCCATTTCTTCTTTATCAGTAAATCTTCCACTATTAATTTTCTCAACAAGCTGTTTATATTCTTGTTCGTTTTTAGGAAGTAAATCTAAGAAATCATTTGCATATGAATCTTCTCTGCCTATAACATTTTCTAAGTACCAACTGAAATTAAATAT
>ONEP01000008.1 GCA_900316875.1 Candidatus Ruminimicrobium bovinum | reverse complement strand
TCAAAACCTATTTTATCTGTTAAATATTTAACTGTCTTTAAATTTCCCAAAGAGCAACATGCCATTAAAGGATTTATACCGCTTGCACTATTTAAAGTAACGTCTGCACCTGATTGTATCAGTTGTTTTACTGCTTCCAAGTTACCGAGTGCCGATGCAATAAAAAATGCGGATAAACCGTTTTTGTTTTTATAATCTGTTAAACTCTGGTCTGCCGCTGCAGTTAATTCTTTTATAAGTTCGGCATTATTGTTAATTGCAGCATATATCAGCGCCGTATTTCCATATTTGTCTGTTGCTGCAATATTTGCTTGTTTTGATAATAATAACAAAGCTATTTCATCATTATTTTTTTTAACTGCTATTATTAAAGCTGTTTCTCCGTTTTTATTTCTTTCATCTACATCAATTCCTTTTTGTAATAATAATTCAACTATATCTTTTTTTTCTACCGCACATGCCAACATTAAAGCACTATTACCTAAATTGTCTCTTACTTCAAAATCGGCATCGTTATCAAACAAATAATTAACCGTATTCAAGCTGCTTTTTTCAATAGCAATAAGTAACGGCGTTTTCCCGTTTTTGTCGGTTGCATTTACATCTTCGCCTTCTTCTGATAAAGCTATTTCCATTGCATCGATATCTCCGGAAGCTGCTGCCGAAAATATATCTGCCATAGATTTAACGGAAAACATACATAAAAAACAAAACACGGTAAGTAACATAAATTTTTTACTCATAAAATCCTCCAAATAAAATAGTATAAATCAATAACTTATATGATACAAAATAAATAAATTAAAACAAAATTCTTTTTTAAATAAAATTTACAATTTTTGTTATAAGAATGGCTGTTAAATTATTATGCAAGTCATATATAGGTTCTATTTTTAATTGTAAATCATATAGCAAAATCGGTTCATTCTTTTTATTTTCAAGTAAATCGGATACGGTTTTTATTATTTCACTATTATTTGTCGCTTCCATAATATGAATATTGTTTTTTGAAGATTTAAATATTTTATTTCCAGTATTCGAAATATAAATAATATTTGCTTTACTGTCCAAAACGGAAATAATATCTTTTTTTGTATTAAGTTTATCTATTATCAACGGTAAATTGTTTGAATTTTTAATTTCTTTTTTATTTTCAACAGAACATTGTTTTACCATATCTATAAGTTCAAAATAAATTGTTCTTTTATTATTATCTTTTACGGTTAAAATTTTTTTTGTTTCAGTAAAAGGTTTTAATAATAGAATATAACATAATAAATATATAATTATTGATATTATTAAAGAAATTATTAACGAACATAAATATAATTTGTTTTTCCAAGCAGAATAATTGTTGGTTATATCTTCAAATGATAATACAAAACAAATAAAGCCGTTATCATCAACAGGAAAAGAATACAAAGTTATGTTGTCATTAACTGATTGAAAAAGTTGTTCTTTTGAATTTATTACATTACTATAAATGTTTCCAAACAGTTTTTTGTTCCATTTGCTTGAGTCGTTATGCATTGATATTGTTGAGTCTTTATCAAGTATAAAAACTTCCGATATGTTTTTTATTTTTGAAAAATATTCCGTAGAATACAAAAGAGATATATCATCGGATTTTAAGTAATTGTTTTTTAATTCGTTGGCAGCTATTGTCAAATAACTTGCGGCTGTTTGCTTTTCGTTTTCTATTGCTGTTTTTAACCTGATATCATAATTGAATGTTATAAGTATATACAGGACGGTAAAAACTAAAATAAAAGATATTGATGCTATTAAAAATATATTTTTTTTCAATCTTATCTCCAAGGATAAAATTCATTCTCTATTTCTTTCGTTCCGTCTTTTTTTATTAATGTCGGGACATTTGTTTTCATTTCAAATTTTAAAAAAGTTTCATAATAATCATCTCTAATTCTTAATGATCCTCCAAGATTGAAACAATGCATATCTCTGTAAAGTTTAAGTTCCTGGTCATGTCCGCCAAAATATATTTCGGTAAATTTACATGTTGTCCTTATTGTATAATCAAATCTCCATTTTGCATTTAACCAAAATCCTATACCGGTTACTATATCAACTTCTTCCGGCCTGTAATCATAATAAAAAGAACCGAAAGTAAAATATAATTTTTCAATTTGTCCGAATTTTGTATCAAGTTGAAAATTTTTGAATTTAAACGGGTCCAAATCCTGCTGTTGCCTTAAATAAACCGTTACTTTTGAAGAGGGGACATAAGTTAATTCGGAAATTAAAGGATACCAATTTTTATATCCGTTATCGGCAAAAACTACATCAGATTCTCTAAAATCATATCCTGTATAATTTCGTAATATTAAATTTGAAGATAAATACATGTAATTGTTAAAAAGTAATGCATTTTTTGCAAATCCTTTATCAACTGCGTCGGTATCAATCATTAATGAATTTTCGGCACTTCTTAAACGTGCTTCATAATTAAAATTAAAATCAACCCAACTTGCTAAACGATACCTTGCATTTAACGATCCGTAATAATTTGCAACCGCTATAGGGTCCTGTTCATAATAATGTTTTTTACTTTTAAATTCTTCTTTAATACCTAATGTAGGTTTCAATGTAAATCTTTTTGATATTTTATAATCTTTTGTTATATTATAGTCGGCATTTGCCAATACATAACTGAAATCGTCGCTTGATATTGCAATGTTATAATCGGTTCTGTTTTCAAAGTTAAAAGTAAAATTGTTTGTAACACCGAACTTTTTTTTGGGATAAATTGAAAAATAAACTTGCGGAAGTTGTAAGTAAGAACCGGGTCTTATTTTGTCGTTAGCATCATACAGTTGATAAAGTTCGGATAATATCCTTAAGTTTGAAGCTGAAGACTGACGGGTAAAAGATAAATAAGATCTTCTTGTATTGGCGGTCCTGTTCCAGTTATCCAATTGATAAGTATTATTAAATTGTGAATCGCTTTGAAATTCACCCTTGGCTTGAACTGTCCAATAATCATTTATTTTTTGCCAATATGACGGTTGCACGGACCATCTTTGAGAATCGTCTTTTCTGTATAATGCTCCGTAACCGAAGATAGATGCTTTAATTTTTTTAGGGTCATAATAATTAAACTCAAGTCCCGCACCTTCACCTATTGAACCGAGATAATCCAAAAGTAATTTTCCGTCAAATTTTTTTGTAAATTTATATTTTAATTTTGTTTTTAAAGAAAGCCCGCCTTCGTTTATGTAACCCGGCTCTATTTCATAAGAAAATTTACCGTCTCCGCCTGATAAATATCTTGTGTATTTCGGAAGATAAAAAACGGGAACTTTACCTACATAATATGTCGCTTTTGAAACTGATATTTTTTTATCTACAACAAGTAGCCCTTCTTTTGCATATACATAATGGTGCGGTTGGTCTAAGTCGCAGTTAGAAATAATAACATTTTCTATTTTATAAGTATCGGATGAAATTTTTATCATTTTTTCCGCTTTAAAAAATATAGGCATGGAACAACCTTTTGAATTTGATATTGTTCCTGCTTCTTCGTCCATACTATATTCCACGGAATCTGCAAAAATTGTATTACTTGATTCCAGTATGGTTACATTACCGTCCGCTTTTAGTTTCTTTGCAGGGATTGTTACTTCAATGTTATCGGCTTGTAAAATTTTACCTAACCAATCCAGCGTTATATTTCCGGAGGCCGTAATTACACCGGATTCCTGTTGATAAGTAAGGGTATCTGCTTTAATATCCACTTCGTAAGCATATAAGGTGCTTGCGGAAAATATTAATAATAAAAAAATTAATGATGTTATTTTTTTTAGAATTGTCATTTAATTTTTTACTAACATTGCCGAACCTGCAACACCAAGCTTACTTGTATATTTTGAAATTACAATTTTACAGGATTTTGCAGCTGTTTTAAATGCTCTTTTATCTATTTCTTTATATGCAGTTTCAAAAAATAATTTGTTTGCTTTACTTATACCGCCGCAAATAACAATGTGGTCGGGATTCATAAAATTTAATATTGTTGTTAAAAGTATTCCTAATTTTTCACCGGCTTGTTTCCATACCTGCTTTGCAACAAAATCGTTTTTTGCACAAGCTTCCGATAAAATTTTAGGAGTAATTTTATTTTTGTCATTGTTGACTAATTTTAAAATAATATTTGATTTATGTTTTTTCATTAATTCGGTTGCCGATTTAACAAGATGTTTAACTCCGATATAAGTTTCTATACAACCGTTATTTCCGCAATTACATTTATTGCCGTTACTTTCAACGGTAATATGCCCTATTTCGCCTGCAGTTCCGGTTGCTCCTCTGTATAATTTTTTATTTATTATTATACCGCCGCCAACACCCGTTCCAAGTGCAACACAAACCATATTTGTTGCTTTGCCTTTTAAATCAAGCCAAAAAGCGCCTATTGCAGATGTGTTTGCATCGTTATCTATAAAAACTTTTCTTTTTGTTAATCTTTCAAGTTCTTTTTTAAGATAAATATTTTTCCATTTAGGTAAATTAGGGGAAAAACGAACAATTCCCTTAACCGAATCGATATCTCCTGCAATTCCTACACCGATATTTTTAATTTTAGAATAATATTTTAATGAATTTAACTTGTTAACTATATTTTTTATAACCGTAATCGGTTTTGCCGTAACATCTGTATCCAAAACAGTTTCTTCAATAATTTTTGCGGTTTCTGTAACAACAGCTATTTTTATTTGAGTTCCGCCCATATCTATACCTAAATAATAGTTAAGCATTTTCTTTCCTTTAAATATTTAATTATATAACCTGCCAAATAAAATGAACCTGATACTACAATTGTTTCATTGTCTTGTAATTTGTTAAAAAAACTATTCAAATTTTTTATAACAGTTACTGCGGATGTATATTTTAAAAATTCTTTTTTTATTAAATTCGGTTTTAATTCTCTTTTGTTATTAATATCAACTATAAATACGGAAGTAAAAGCCGAAGAAAAATTTTTTATAATTTCGGTATAATTTTTTTCTTCCATAACGGCAAATAATAAAGGGTTTTCTTTTTTATAAAAAGGACTTTTTTTATACAAACTTAAAAAATTACTCACCGCTTGTTTATTATGTGCTCCGTCAATAATTAACCTTAAATTTTTATTTTTAATTTTTATATTTTGAATATCAAATCTTGCAATATATTTTAATTTTTCTAAAATTTTTGGAATTTTTGAAAAATTTATTTTAAAACCTTTGTTTTTTAATAATTCACAAGCATATAAAACGACTGCCGTATTATAAATTTGGCTTTTCCCGAGTAACCCTAAATTTACGGATATATTCAGCTTGTTACTTCTGTAATAAACAGTTTGATACAAATCCTGCCAGTTATAATTTTTATTGCCGGTTGCCGTAAAATCAAAACCTAATCTGTAAACGGAAGTATGCTTTTGTTGGGCTGTTTCCTTTATTACATTGAATGCTGTATTAGGCATTTTACCGCAAACAACCGGAATTTTATTTTTTATGATACCGGCTTTTTCAAATGCTATTTTTTTTAATGTTTTACCTAAAATTTCCGTATGGTCAAAAGAAACAGTTGTTATTATACTGACTAAAGGTTTAATTATGTTTGTTGCATCAAACCTGCCGCCCAAGCCCGTTTCCAAAACAACAATATCAACATTTTTTTTAACAAAATATATAAAAGCCAAAGCCGTAATATATTCAAAAAAAGTTAAACCGTATTTTTCGGATAATTTTTTATATTTATTATCTAATTTATTTAAGTCTTCTTTTTTTACGGGAACGGAATTTATTTGTATTCTTTCGGTTATATCAATAATGTGGGGGGAAGTATAAAGCCCCGTTTTATATTTTGAAGCCGTTAAAATTTCCGCCAACATTTTTGCGGTAGAACCTTTTCCGTTTGTTCCTGCAATATGAATATATTTTAATTTTCTAAAATTTA
This sequence comes from Candidatus Ruminimicrobium bovinum, assembly GCA_900316875.1. GTDB lineage: Bacteria > Elusimicrobiota > Endomicrobiia > Endomicrobiales > Endomicrobiaceae > Ruminimicrobium > Ruminimicrobium bovinum. Next base: position 4,888 of record ONEP01000008.1, on the reverse strand, counting down.
TATTCAAATCAAAAAGAAATTTCTCAATTCTTTCCGTTCCTAAAACCATATTTTTGTATTCGCCATCTGCAGAATAAAGCATATTTATTTTTTTACAAAGAACTTTAAAATTTTTGTAAGTGTATCTTTTAAATTTTTTCTTTCAACTACAATATCAACCATTCCGTGTTTTAAAAGAAATTCCGATAACTGAAACCCTTTCGGTAATTGTTGTCTGATTGTCTGTTCTATTACTCTCGGTCCTGCAAATCCTATTAAAGTATTAGGTTCTGCCACAATAATATCGCCTAACATTGCAAAAGATGCTGCAACACCTCCCGTTGTCGGATCGGTTAAAACAGATATATAAGGCAATCCTTCTTCCGAAAGTTTAGATAATGCCGCAGATGTTTTTGCCATCTGCATAAGAGAAAGAATTCCTTCCTGCATTCTTGCTCCGCCGGAGGCCGATACTATTATAACCGGAAGTTTTTTTGCAATGGCATCTTCAATCAGGCGAACAACTTTTTCACCTACAACAGCACCCATACTACCGCCCATAAAGCCAAAATCCATAGCGGCTATCATTACTTTTATGGAATTTATTTTTGCTTCACCGGTTAAAATTGCATCATTTGTAGTATAAGATTCTTTTTTTTCTTTATATCCGGGGAACCCTATTACATCAACAGGTTTTAATTTTGCATTTGTTTCTTTAAATGATTTTTCGTCAACAAGTAATTTTATTCTGTCTTTTGCACTCAAACGAACATAATAACCGCATTTCGGGCATACCATAAAGTTTTCTTCAAAATCTTTTTGAAATATTATTTGTTCGCATTTTTTACATTTATTCCAAAGCCCTTTAGGCAATTCTTTTTTGTTACTTGAAGCTGTTGTAACCATCATTTGTTTTACTTCCTCCAAAATAATATAACTATAATCTATTATATTATACCAGATTATAAAAAAATCACAAAACGGCTTAAAACTTAAGAACTTTAGGTTTTTGTGTAAAAGAATAAAAAGTTGCAGTTACATCCGTTAAATATAATACTTGGGTGTTATCATCATCGGCTTTATACATTTTTTGTAAACTCGGATAATTATCAAGCATGTGTTGTTTTGCTTGGATTCTGTCATCGTTTATTGCTTTGGCTTCTATTCTTATCCATGAGTTACCGTCAAATGCACAAATTTCAATTTTAGGGTTTTGTGATATTTGTTTTGATACATTTTTTATTTTTCCGGTTTGAATGTATAATTTGTTTTCAAATAAATCTATTGTCCCGAAAGGTCTTAGTCTCGGCTGGTCATTTTCTACCGTTGCAAGATAATAAGTTTTACATTTTTTTAAAAAATCATAAACCGTTTTCATATCGTTCTCCTTGTTTTTATTTTCAGTCAATTCTATTTTATCTTTTTTTATGTTCTCTTGTTTATTTTCTTTTTTTGCATAAACGGTTGAATATAAACATAAAAGCAATAAACAGAATAATAACACTTTTTTCATAAAATACTCCTTAAAAATATATATACATAAAATTATATCATATTTAATGTTTTTTATTTTTTTATTAAGTATTTTAAAGAATGTTTTATTCATTCATACATCAAAAAGTTATTTCACAAATTTGCCCGACATACTGCTGTCTCGGTGTTTTTGTAAAATAACAGTAAACAATATTTGTTAAGGAGAATTATTATGAATAACTCCATAAAAAAATTAACTGTAACACAATTTGAAAATTTAACAAAAGAACAAGCTTTTGAATATGCAAAAAAAATAAACTTTAAAAAAGCATCATATTATTTTTGTCGTCTTTCAAAAACACAACTTATCGAATATGCAAGAGAATTAAATTTTAAAAATGTTCCTAAGTGGGTAATAGATATTTTAGGAAGAGGTTACTTTACGGCATGTTATTATGCCGAAGCATTAAACTATAAAAATGTTCCTAAAAAAATTATATATGCTTTAAGTGAAAACGGAAGAGAATCTTACAGGTATGCAAGAAAAATAGGTTTTAAGAATGTTCCTAAAACAATTATAGATAGAATAGCAATGTATCCTTATTATTCTTGGGAATATGCAAAAAATGTGCTTATAAATAAAAATTTGCCTTTTACCGAAATAGATAAAATTAAATTACCGCAAAACATTATAAATACCGTTAAAAATTCAGGCGGTTATAACAGAGATGTTTTAAAAAAAGGAAAAATTTTTAATTTTAAATTTAAAGATGAAATTGAATCTGATAAAGATATTAGATATTACAAAGTAAATGTCATCAAATGTCCAGATGAACTCAATAAAGAAATTATGGAAAAAGTTTTTGAAGAAGAAAATCCGCATGTTTGGCTTAATTTATGGACTGATTTCCCGAATTTTGTTCCATTTGATTTTACCGTAAATAATAAAAAGTATTTATGTGTATGTGAATATATGCATGAATATGAGTATATGGATATTGTAATAACCGAATATACAGAACCTAAAATACAATCTTTCAGTATGAAAGAAATAGAACAAAGGTTAGGTGAAAACCATTTACATAATATGTTTTTTGACCATTGTGCAAAAATAGTAACAGATAATAAATCGGAAAGAGTATCTCATTGGATAAAAGAATTATGGCTGTATTGCGGATGGATTCAATACAATAGAATAAAACCGAATAACAAAACCATATCTTATGATTTGATGAGAACATATTTTTTCGGCGGTTGGGGACACAATTATGATTTCTTCAAACAAGATTTATTTAATGCCTATACTGAAATAAAGAAAACAAAACCGAATATAGAAGATAAAAGTGATAACAGGTTATCCTTTGTAAAGTTCAAAGTATTTATAAGGAAAACAATGCAGTTGTTATCTAAACAACAATTAACCGAAGAAAAACTGACAAATTTAGCAAAACAATATTTAATTTAAAAAGGAGAAATAAAATGAGCAAAAAGAAAAAAGAAACAAAAGAAGAAAAAGCACTTTGGTACACCGGTTACAATTATTTACACAAAGGAGAATACGAAAAAGCAAAAAAGTTTTTTAACGAGGCGATAAATAAACAGAATGATGAAACGGGTTACCTTATGATGGGTATTTTAAACGACAAATTAAAAAAATACAACGAAGCCATTGAGAATTTCAACAAATATGCGGAAAGTTCTGACAAAAACAAAAGTATTGCTTACGGTTATAAAGGTTCTGCAAAATTAAAATTAGGGTTTTATCGAGATGCTTTTTTTGATTTTATAAGTGCAATAGAACAGGAAATATCTAAAAAAGAAGAAAAACTGAAGAACCTTCAAAAAGCATTTATGGTAATAATGGAAAAATTTGAAACAGTTAAATTTACTACAAAGGAAAAGATTGTTAGTATTGACAGAATTAATAAAAAAATTAATAAATGCTTTAAAGACAGTATTGTTTTTATTAACGATAATAATTTCAAAAAAGCAATAGAATGTATGCAAAAATTAGTGCAAATGTATCCAAAACCGGCTACCTCGGAAAGCACTATAGAAAATAAGGAGAACAAATAAAATGAAAATTTGTAAATTTATTTTAACTTTTTGCATATCCCTAATTATTGCATTAATTATTTGGTATTACTTTGTTTATAAAAGTTTTTATCTCGGTTATTCAATCAGCGAAGATAATCAAAGCTATATAACAGATACCGCTTCAAGCAAAATATTAAAAGCTTCTATTGATGATAATATTAAAAAGGATATGCTTAATGAATTATTTAAAAATGCACCTGCAAAAATAACGGTTAAAAATATTTCCGCCAATACTGTATTTTATACAAAAGAAATTGAAAACAGCAGTAAATTTATAGGACAAACATTGTTTGTTATGCAAACTCAAACGGATAAAACAGATTATGAAGTTAAATATGTTTCATACTGTGAACCTAAATTAATTTATGCAATAAAAAGTGCAATTTGTATGAATAAAAATTTAGTTCAAGAAAAAGTAATAAAATCCGATGACAGTTTTTTAAATTTATTTGCCAAAATAAAAAAATATTATTGTAACCATATATTATCAATAAAATTTTGGTTGTTGGTAATAGTTATTATGTTGTTGACATATCGTAAAAAAATAAAAGGTTGTTTCTGTACAAATTAATAAATTTTTATGTTTCAATTCTTTTTTAGTATAATTAAGATGTTAAAAAACTAAAGGAGAAAAATTTTTAGTAAATTGTAGTTTGTAGCTCAACTATTAGTTGTAGTTATTACAACTTAGTCTTACAAAAAGAAATTTTGTAAACAAACACTGTTTGCGAAATTAGTATAAATAAGAATTTTAAGTTATAAAAGCACTTTCTTCACGATTAACTTATATCATAAAAATCTATAACTTTGCGACATATTGTTGTCTGTATAAATTTATAAAATAATAAAAGATACTATTAAAAATATAAAAATCTAAAAGGAGTGTGTTATGGAAAATTTGGATTTTTTAACAAAAGAAGAAAACGAAGCAAGAAATAAATTTTTAGAAAAATTTAATATTGAAAAAATAAATGAAATAAAAGATGATGAATTACCATATACAATTTATGGAAATAAAGAACATGATAGTATGGCATATAATATAGAATTTGTGTTAAATAATGATTTTGGCAATATGAGTGGAACAGCTAAAAATATAACATATCCTATATATTTAAAAAAAGAAGATAATACTTGGAAAAAAGAGAATAGCATTATACAATTTGAAGAAGCTACACGAATCTCAAAAGAAACAAAAGATAGTATAAATTTAATAGATAATTTAATAAAAAATAATAAGTTTGATGATTTATTTAAATTTTTAAATAACAAAAAACATATTTTTGAATTTAGATTAATGCATAAATATTTATGTGTTGTATACCCGACCTTGTTCTTA
>ONEP01000089.1 GCA_900316875.1 Candidatus Ruminimicrobium bovinum | reverse complement strand
TGAGTATGATTTATTTAAGATGTAAATAAATTTTTTAAAATGCTTATTTCTTTTGCATAACCTTCAATTTCGTTTGGTGTTTCCAAATAGAAAGGTAAATTCGAAAGATATTTGTTGTTGATAATTTGTTCAAATGTTTTTATTCCTATTGAACCCTGCCCTATTTTTTGATGTCTGTCTTTATGACTTGCAAACGGATTCATACTGTCATTTAAATGAACAGCTTTTAAATTTTTAAGACCTATTTGTTTGTCAAATTGTTCCAATACTCCGTCTAAATCATTTACTATATCGTAACCTGCATCGTAAACATGGCAGGTATCAAAACATACACCTATTTTATCTTTTAAATTAATTTCATCAATTATGGTTTTTAACTCTTCAAATTTACTGCCTATTTCACTGCCCTTTCCTGCCATTGTTTCAAGTAAAACCGTTGTGGTTTGTTCCGGTTTTAGAATTTCATTTAATAAATTTGTTATAAATTGTATGCCCGTTTTTACACCTTGCCCTACATGGCTTCCCGGATGAAAGTTATACATATTACCGGGAATAAATTCCATCCTTCTTAAATCATCAATAAAAATATTTTTTGCCAATACTCTTATTGCTTCATCGGCAGAACAAGGGTTTAACGTATAAGGAGCATGTGCTAAAACCGTAGTGAAATTATTTTCTTTTGCAATTTTTAAATAATTTTTTATATCCTGTTTATCTATATCTTTCGCTTTAAAACCACGCGGATTTCTTGTAAAGAACTGAAAAGTGTTTGCCCCTATGGACAAAGCTTGTTTGATTATAGCTTCAAAACCGTCCGCTATTGATAAATGGCAACCTATGTTTAGCATAAATTTATTTTATTTTAAAAGTTGCATTTACCGTTACCGCTATTTCTTTCTCTCTTGAAGATGTGTCGTAAATACCATAGTCCGAAACATCGGTGGATAACGGTTTTCTTATTTGAAAAATACCCGACCTTGCCGACATTAAACCGCAAACTTTATTGCCGGAACTTTTTGCAATTTCTTCCGCCCTTGCTTTTGCATCTGTTGTCGCAACGGCAAGCATTTGTGCTTTAATATCGGCCAAATTTGAAATAAAGTATTCTATGTTTGAATACTGAGGTATTATTCCCGCATTTCTTAAAGAGTCTAAATCAAGTGCAAGTTTTTCTATTTTATCAACATCGTTTGATCTTGCTTCAATTCTTTGGTTGAAATTGTAACCGATAACACTGTTGTTACCGTAATTTGCATAAGAATTTACCGGTTCAATAAGAATATTTTTTTCTTCTATCCCGTTATCAAGCAAATATTTTTTTATCTTTTTTAATTCATTTTGTATTAAAGTATATCCTTCCATCTGATTTGAAACTCCGGTATTTTTTGAAATTGTAACATTCCATTTTGCGACATCTGCCGTTAAACTTTTAACACCCTGTCCGACAACTCTTATGGATTGTTCCTGTTTTGCCGACACAAAAAACATTCCTAAAATAAAAGATGAAATTATTAAACCGATAGCTAAAATACCTGCAATTTTGTTGTTCATAAATTTCTCCTGCTTTTTATTTTTATTTCCTTTTATTCTATCATAATTATAATTTTAAATAAATATTTTTTTATTTTAAATTTTTCAATGTTTTTATAAATAAAAATGTTGATGATATAAATTTATTAAAAAAATTTGATATAATATACCAATGAATATCAAAAAAATATCAATTTTAATTTTTTTATATGTTTGTGTTAATTGCTTTGCTCAAACAAATAATGAATTGTTTATTGATAAAAATCCTATACCTAATAAATATAGAAATGATGAAACGGTTCAACAAATAATATACGTAAATTTTGTTGAAAACAGTAATGCTTTATTTAAAATGTATGTCAGAGATAAAAAACAAAATAACGGATGGAAACTTGTTTTGGAAACAGATGCTTTTATAGGCAAAAACGGTTTTGGCAAGCAAACAGAGGGTGATTTAAAAACTCCTATCGGTGAGTTTAATGTTACAAAAGCTTTCGGAATAAAGAAAAATCCCGGAACAAAATTAAAATACCTCAAAATTAATAATAACCTTTATGCCTGCGATGAAAACTGCGAATATTATAATCAGATAATAGATTCCAAAAAAACAAAACATCAGTGTAAAGGAGAACATTTAATAGACTATTATCCTCAATATAATTACGGGTTGTGTATTGATTTTAATTCTGAAAATATTTATCCTAACGGTTCAAATATTTTTATTCATGTAAAAGGTAATAAAGATTATACTGCAGGTTGCATAGCTATTGATGAAAAAAGCATGATTACTGTTCTTAAAAATTCTACAAATAAAACAAAAATTATTATTTATTAAAATTTTATATCAATATTATATTGCACGGAATTTGCAAATAATATAAAATAAAAAAATTATTGAATTGTAAAATATTTATCTACCGAGGAGGAAACTCTAATGGCAAAAAGAAGAATAGGTATTATTACCGCAGGCGGTGATGCACCGGGAATGAATGCGGCGGTTAGGGCTGTTGTTAGAACCGGTATTTTTTGCGGTTTTGAAATGGTTGGCTTTAAAAGAGCTTTTGGCGGGCTTTTAGACGGGGATTATATAAATATGACGGCAAGAACAGTAAGCGGAATAATAAACCTCGGCGGAACAATTTTAAGAACCGGCAGATGTCCGGAGCTTAAAACCGAAGTTGGCAGAAAAAAAGCATTAAAAGTTTTAAACGAATTAAATATTGACAGTCTTGTAATTATCGGCGGAGACGGTTCGCTTGCTGCAGGAAATGCACTAAGTAAAGAAGGTGTAAAAGTTGTAAATTTACCCGCTACCATAGATAATGATGTCGCAGGAACCGAAGAAACTATAGGTTATGATACGGCGCTTAATACCGCCGTTGATGCAATAGATAAAATAAGAGACACTGCTCAAAGCCACGAGAGAATTTTTGTTGTTGAAATTATGGGCAGGCACCACGGATTTTTAACACTTGCGGTAGGGCTTGCATCCGGAGCGGAAGTTATAGTTGTTCCGGAAGTTAAGCTTGATATGGATGACCTTTGCGACAAATTCAGATATGCAAGCAGTTCCGGTAAAAAATCATTGATAGTTGCTTATGCCGAAGGGTGCGGCAACTCCTTTGATTTTGCAAAACAAATTGAAGATCAAACAGGGCTTGAAGTAAGAGTCAGTAATTTGGGGTATATTCAAAGAGGCGGTATTCCGACGGCAAGGGAAAGAATTTTAGCTTCCATATTCGGTGCCGAAGCAATAGGAGTATTAAGAGAAAATAAAACAAATGTACTTGTAGGAATAGAAGAAGGAAGAATAAAACTTACACCTTTTGACGAACTTCCAAAACACGAAAGAAAATTTGATGTGGAAGATTATAAGTTGTTACAAAGACTTTCAATTTAAATAACTGTATAACTATGTATGGAGTAAAACAATGTCAATAGAAGAAGCACTTTCATTAATAAGAAGAGGAACAAACGAAATAATTTCGGAAGAGGAATTAGCAAAAAAACTTTCTTCCGGTAAAAAATTAAGAATAAAGCTCGGTGTTGACCCGACTGCTCCCGACTTACATTTGGGACACAGTGTTATTATAAATAAATTGAAAGTATTTCAAGATTTGGGACATCAAATTGTATTTTTAATAGGTGATTTTACTGCAAGAATTGGTGATCCTTCAGGACGTTCTGCAACAAGACCTATGATGACCGAAGAGCAAATAATGAAAAATATAAAAACTTATCAGGAACAGGTTTTTAAAATTCTTGATAAAAATAAAACGGAAGTTGTTTTTAACAGCAAGTGGTTAAATGCTTTGGGAATAGAAGGTTTATTAAAACTTGCTTCAAAACATACCGTTGCACAAATGCTTGTCAGGGACGATTTTGAAAAAAGATTTAAAGCCGATATTCCTATAAGCATTGTTGAATTTATGTATCCGTTATTGCAGGCATATGATTCCGTTGCACTAAATGCGGATGTTGAACTTGGCGGTAACGACCAAAAATTTAATTTGTTACTCGGACGTGATATGCAAAGAGATGCCGGTCAGGAACCGCAGGTTGTTATAACAATGCCGTTACTTGTAGGAACCGACGGTGTTAAAAAAATGTCAAAATCGTATAAAAATTATATAGCATTAAATGATACACCGGGTGAAATGTTCGGTAAATTAATGTCGATTTCCGATGAACTTATGATGGTGTATTATGAACTTTTAACACAAGAAGATTTGGCGCAAGTAAAACAAATGCACCCGAAAGAAGCAAAAATGAAACTCGGTGAAATTATTGTTGAACGTTATCATGGTAAAGAAGCTGCCGAAAATGCAAAAAACGAATTTAACAAAATTTTTGCCCGTAAAGATTTACCGACCGAAATTGAAGAATATAAGTGTGATAAAGATAAAATAAAATTATCGGAACTTTTATTTGTTTCAAAAATGGTATCAAGTAAAAACGAAGCAAGAAGGTTAATTGAACAGGGCGGAGCAAAAGTTGAAGGTAACAAAATAACTTCCGATACCGAGATTGAAATTAAAGACGGTATTATTTTGCAGGCGGGTAAAAGAAAGTTTAAAAAAATTATAAAATAGTTACTATTTCATTAATTGATTTTCTTTTAAAATGCCAATCACTCGGCTTTGATTTGTCAGACGGATAACCTAATGCCAAAAACATTGAGGGAACAATATTTTCCGGTAATTTAAAAGTTTCGGATGCCGTTTTTGAATTAAAACCTCTTATCCAAAGCGTATGTATACCAAGTGTTTCCGCTTCATACATCATTGTGGTTGCCGCAATACTTATATCCTGTTCGCCCGAGTTATAATTTTCTTCTCTTTTATTTTTCCAAACTTCATTTTTATCATAACAAATTAAAATCATTAAAGAGCAATTGTAAGTAAACGGTGTAACATTTGCTGCAAGTTCAAGAGCTTTTTTACTTTTTAAAATATAAAATCTTTGCGGTTGATAATTACAAGCAGTAGGAACAAGCCGTCCTGCTTCAAGTATTTTATCAAGTTTTTCCTGCTCTATTGGAATGTTGCTAAAAAATCTTTCCGAATATCTTTTGCTTACCAATTCTAAAAAATCCATAACGTCTCCTAATGTTATAATATTGTTTTATAATTTTGATTATATCATAATTTTAAATTTTTATTTTCTTTTTTGTATAATTCAAATATGAAGACTAATATACCTAAAGCAGGGATAATTTTATATTTATCAATTTTTATTTTGATAGGTTTTTATTGTACGTTAATCGGTTGTTTACCTGTTAAAATAAAAATAAACAATGTTAATGATGTGGCAACGGCACAAATTCACAAAAAATCAGTTGTGCCGCCGTTCAAAGATGTTAATATAAATATATCAAATTTAAAATTGGCTGTAGTAACCAGTTCAAGAAGTTCGAAAGGCGGAACAACTTACAGAGTAGAACTTGAAACTTATAACGGACAAAGATATCCTGTTACATTTTATTATTCGTCCGGATATTCGTCAAAAGCAAAACTGCAGGATAAAATAAATGAAGCGATACGAAATAAAACAGATTTTGATTATACGGTAAGACAAGTGTTTATGATAATTTTCGGTTTAATTTTTATGTCGATACCTTCTGTTATTATGTTTGCTTTTATGAAAGGCGGGTCAACAACATCAAAATTAAATAAAAACATAACCGCAACAAAAAATATATCCGGTGAAACAAACGAGTCGGAAGAAGAAAAGTATAAAAAAATCAATGACTCAATAATAAAATAATTATTATCAAAATTTAGTAATAGAATTATATAGTTTTTTATTTTTATCAGCCCAATATGTGTTTGAACTTTTCACTAAAAATATATAAACTACCTTTTAAAATTTATGCAATAAATTTTTAGGCAATATGTAGGTTTTGTGGTTCATTATTCTTGGCTATCGAAGACTTTTCGAGTTTTGAATTAGAACGAAGAAATTAAAAAAGTTTTATAATAAATAAAGAAACGGCAATTATCAAAATATTTGGTAGTTGCCGCTTCTTTTTATAAACCTATAACCTCATAACCTAAAATAATGCACAATTGTGCATTATTTTATTACTTCCTCTCCGCAGAGGTTACAAATCTTTTCCCACTTTGCATCAACATCGGCCTGAATATTAGCCAACAATTCTGCATTGTTAGGTTTCAACAAATGTTTAAACCTCGACTGATATTTAAAGAATTCTCCGACGGGAAGTTTCTTTCCGCCTCTCGGTTTTTTTGTCATTTTATATTTGCCGTTTACCACTTCATAAACAGGCCAAATACATGTATCAACAGCCAATCTTACCATTTCCATTGAATCTTCCGGTTTACAACCCCAACCGAGACGGCAAGGTGTTAATACATTGATAAATGTAGGACCGTCAGTATCCAAAGCTTTTTTAACTTTTGTCATATAATCGTTAAAATCGCCGATTATTGCTTGTGCCGCATAAGGAACATTATGTGCTGCAATTATTGCGGTTAAATCTTTTTTGGGTTGTTCCTTACCTTGTTTAACTTTGCCTACAGGTGATGTAGTTGCACTTGCACCTTGAGGTGTTGCACTGCTTCTTTGAATACCCGTATTCATGTATGCTTCGTTGTTATAGCAAACATAAAGCATTCTGTGACCTCTTTCCATAGCACCGGAAAGTGATTGTAAACCGATATCATAAGTTCCGCCGTCACCGCCGAATGCAATGAATCTGATAGGTTCATCTTTTATTTTGCCTTGTCTTATTAAACTTTTGTATGCTGCTTCTACTCCGGAACATGTAGCTGCAGAG